>VERU01000418.1 GCA_018882485.1 Rhodoferax sp.
CTGCCCATGCGCTCAAAGTCGTCGACCGTCAGCTTCAGTCCCAGCCGGCCGGCAATGGCAATCAGGTGGATCACCGCGTTGGTGGAGCCGCCAATGGCCGCCAGGGTGCGGATGGCGTTCTCGAAGGCTTCGCGGGTCAGCACCTGACTGATGGTCTGATCGGTGTGCACCATCTCCACGATGCGCCGCCCCGCTTGTCGGGCCAGCACGTTGCGGCGGCCGTCAACGGCCGGGAAGGCGGCATTGCCCGGCAAGCCGATGCCCAGGGCCTCGACCATGCTGGCCATGGTACTGGCCGTTCCCATGGTCATGCAGTGGCCGTGGCTGCGGTGCATGCAGCTTTCAGCCTCGAAAAACTCCTGCAGCTTGAGCGTGCCGGCGCGCACCTGCTCGCTCATGCTCCAGACGCCGGTGCCCGAGCCCAGTTCCTGTCCCCGCCATTTGCCGTTGAGCATCGGACCGCCACTCACGCCGATGGTTGGCAAATCGACGCTGGCTGCGCCCATCATCAGCGACGGCGTGGTTTTGTCGCAGCCCATGAGCAGCACCACACCGTCCAGCGGATTGCCGCGAATACTCTCCTCCACATCCATGCTGGCCAGGTTGCGGTACAACATGGCCGTGGGGCGCAGCAGGACCTCGCCGAGGGACATCACGGGGAATTCCAGCGGAAAGCCCCCCGCCTCGTGAACACCGATCTTGACCTGTTCGGCGATTGCGCGGAAGTGCGAATTGCAGGGGGTGAGCTCGCTGAAGGTGTTGCAGATACCGATCACGGGCCGGCCCTGAAACTGGTCATCCGGCAGGCCCTTGCCTTTGAGCCAACTGCGGTAGTTGAAGCCGTCGCGGTCCTGTCGGCCGAACCATTTCTGGCTGCGCAGCTGGTCGGGGCGTTTGCGTGGAATGTGGGTCATGGCAGGTTCAGGTGCGGGTTGGCAGGGTTTCCCCCAAAGGGACTGATTTCTCAATCATCATATGATAACCAGCATGATCAAGAACGTGCACGGCAACACCGTGGACTATCTGGGTGGGGCCATCGTCGGGGGTCGGTTTGGACCCGACGGCGTGCTGCCACCCGAGCCGCAGTTGTGTGCCGAGTTGTCGGTCAGCCGCACGGTGGTGCGCGAGGCGGTCAAGTCGCTGGTGGCCAAGGGGCTGCTGGTCACGGGTCCCAAGGTGGGGACGCGGGTGCAACCGCCGGAGCGTTGGAACTGGTTTGACCCCGATGTCATCGCCTGGCAGGCGCAGGCCGGTCTGACGCCGGAGTTTCTGCGTGACCTGCAGGACTTGCGCGGCATCGTCGAACCTGCGGCCATGCGACTGGCGGCCGAGCGTGCCTCGGATCAGGACATACGTCAGATCGAAATCGCTTTCGCTGGGATGAAGCGGGCCGTGGAGGAAGGTGGCGACTACGTGACCCATGACCTGGCTTTCCATCTTGGGTTGCTCAATGCCAGCCGCAATCGCATGCTCAATCAGATGAGCCGGGCCCTCGGAGCCTTGCTGCGGGCCAGTTTCGAGATATCGACCCGGCTGCACGATGGCCCGCGCAATTCGCTGGCCCTGCACCGAGCGGTACTGGACGCGGTGATTGCGCATGCTCCTGACGACGCCGAACGCGCGGTGCGTCACCTGATCGCGGGCGCGCACGACGATATTGAGCGTGTGCTGGTGTCGCGCCGCAAGCTGCCGTCCCTGAATGTGCCGGCTTCGCGCCTGAAGGCGGCTTGACCCTTTGCCCTATGCAGAATCTGCTGCAAGCCCTGATCGATCGCTTTTTCCGCCTGCTGGAGTGGCTGGTGGTGGTGTGCATGGTGGCGATGGTGGCCATGGTGTTTGGCAACGTGCTGCTGCGTTACCTTTTCAATTCAGGCATCACGATCTCCGAGGAGATGTCGCGCTACTGTTTCATCTGGCTGACCTACATCGGCGCCATGGTGGCCATGCGCGAGGGGGCCCACCTGGGCGTTGATACGCTGATCCAGCACCTGGGCATTAAAGGCCGTAAGGTCTGTCTGTTCATCAGCGAAACGCTGATGCTGATGTGCAATCTCCTGTTTCTGGTGGGGACTTGGAAGATGCACGGGTTGCAGGCGACCAATGTGTCTCCGGTCGTGGGCATTTCGATGATCTGGGTTTTCGGTATCGGTTACGTGGTGTCGGTGGTGATGGGCACGATGAACGTGCGGGTGCTGTGGCGTCTGGCGAGCGGTCGCATCACCGAGCAGGAACTGGTGCAGGTGGTGGAAGCCGAGGGCCTGACGGATATCGAAAAAGCGGTCGCGGAGGGACGCGCATGACAGTCCTGGTTTTCATCGGCAGCCTGCTGGCTGCGATGGCCATCGGCATGCCGATCGCGTACGCCCTGCTGGTCTGCGGCGTCGCCCTGATGGGGTTTCTGGCGGCCACCAGCGGGCTGGTGATCTTCGACAGCCAGATCCTGGCCCAACGGTTCGTCGAGGGGGCCGACAACTTTCCCCTGCTGGCGGTTCCGTTCTTCCTGCTGGCTGGCGAGTTCATGAACGCGGGCGGCCTGAGCCGTCGCATTGTCAACCTGGCCATGGCCTGGGTGGGTCATTACCGCGGGGGTCTGGGCTATGTGGCCGTGATCGCTGCCGTGATCATGGCATCGCTTTCAGGTTCTGCGGTGGCGGACACCGCAGCGCTGGCCGCGTTGCTCATACCGATGATGCGATCGGCTGGCTACGACGTCGGGCGCGCTTCGGGTCTGATCGCCTCGGGCGGCATCATCGCACCGGTGATTCCGCCGTCCATCGGCATGATCATCTTTGGCGTCTCCGGCAATGTCTCCATCACGAAGCTGTTTCTGGCAGGCATCGTGCCTGGCATCCTGATGGGCCTGGCGATCGGGCTGACCTGGTGGTGGCTAGCCAAACGTGAAAACGTCCCGCCGGGTCGGCGTCACACGCTGGGTGAACGCCTGCACATCACCGCTGACGGCGTTCTGGCGCTGGCCCTGCCCGTGATCATCATCGGTGGCATGAAATTGGGCGTGTTCACGCCTACCGAAGCGGCTGTGGTCGCGGCCGTTTACAGCTTTCTGGTGGGCATGTTCATCTACCGCGAACTCCGCTGGTCGGAACTGTACCGTCTGATCCTGGTCGCCGGCAAGACCACGTCGGTGGTGATGTTCCTGGTTGCTGCGGCCATGGTCAGCGC
>VERU01000419.1 GCA_018882485.1 Rhodoferax sp.
CTGGTTGGCCTGGCCACCGTGGGCCTGGGCCTGGTGTTCATGTTCACCCAAAATTGGGACGCCTTCCTGGTCATGCTGGCGTTGTCCTTCGTGCTGGGTGTGCTGATCATCATCCCCATCGGCGGCGCCGACATGCCGGTGGTGGTGTCCATGCTCAACAGCTACTCGGGTTGGGCGGCCGCAGGCATTGGCTTCTCGCTGAACAACAGCATGTTGATCATTGCGGGCTCACTGGTGGGCAGCTCGGGTGCCATCCTGAGCTACATCATGTGCAAGGCCATGAACCGCTCGTTCTTCAACGTGATCCTGGGGGGGTTCGGCGGCGAGGCCGGCGCGGCCTCTGGCGCCGGCGCCGTGCAGCGCACCGTGAAGAGCGGCAGTGCCGACGACGCGGCATTCGTGCTGGGCAACGCCGAATCGGTGGTCATCGTGCCGGGGTACGGTCTGGCTGTGGCCCGCGCCCAGCACTCGGTCAAGGAATTGGCGCAAAAGCTCACCGAGAAGGGGGTGTCGGTCAAGTACGCGATCCATCCGGTGGCCGGGCGCATGCCGGGCCACATGAACGTGCTGCTGGCCGAGGCCGAGGTGCCCTACGACCAGGTGTTCGAGATGGAAGACATCAATGGCGAGTTCGGTCAGGTAGACGTGGCCATCATTCTGGGCGCCAACGACGTGGTCAACCCGGCCGCCCATGTCAAGGGCAGCCCGATCTACGGCATGCCCATCCTGGAAGCCTACAAGGCCAAGACGGTGATCGTGAACAAGCGGTCCATGGCGGCCGGTTACGCCGGCCTGGACAACGAGCTGTTCTACATGGACAAGACCATGATGGTCTTCGGCGACGCCAAGAAGGTGGTCGAGGACATGGCCAAGGCCGTCGAGTAGGGCTCTGCCGCCGCTTCGGCCTCGTCGCGGCTGCCGCGCCATGACCCTGGCGATCCTCAGTGCGCTGGCCGAAGAGCAGCACAGCCTGCGGGCCCGGCTGCAGGATGCCGAGCGGGTGCAGCGCGCCGGGCGTGAATTCTGGCGCGGTCGCTGGCAGGGTCACGAGGTGGTGCTGGCCCTGTCCCGGGTCGGCAAGGTGGCGGCAGCCACCACCGCCACCGCGCTGATCGAGGGTCTGGGAGTCCGCCGCATCGTCTTCAGCGGGGTGGCCGGCGGGGTGGAGCCGGGGGTGCGGGTGGGCGATGTGGTGGTGGCCGATGCCTTCGTGCAGCACGATCTGGACGCCTCCCCGCTGTTTCCACGCTTCGAGATTCCCTTGTACGGGTGCGATCGGATGGTTTGCGACGCTGCTCTGACCGCTACTCTTTTTGAAGCAACTAATCAAGCAATGGCAGAGCCTGCAGGCCGATTTGAGGGCCTGGGTTTGCCGGATGATCCAGCCGTGCACCGGGGCCTGGTGGCCAGTGGCGACCGGTTCGTGTCGGCTGCTGCCGAATCGCAGGTTCTGCGTGAACGCCTGCTGCAGGCCGGTCACCGGCCGCTGGCCGTGGAAATGGAGGGCGCCGCGGTGGCTCAGGTGTGCTTCGACTACGGCGTGCCGTTTGCGGCGGTGCGCACCGTGTCCGACCGGGCGGATGAACACGCACACCGCGACTTCACGCGTTTTGTGCAGGCGGTGGCCAGTCCCCGCGCCGAAGCCATACTGGACCGATTCCTCGGTTTGCTATCAAGATCATAGCAAACTATCCAGTATCTACAACGCCTGGAGTCCAAATAATCACTTGAGCCAGCCGCGCCGGCGGAAGTACCACATGGGCACCAGCGCGCTGGCCACCATCAGTCCCAGGGCGTAGGGATAGCCCAGTGCCCAGTCCAGCTCGGGCATGTACTTGAAGTTCATGCCGTAAATGCTGGCGATCAGCGTGGGTGGCAGCAGTGCCACACTGGCCACCGAGAAGATCTTGATGATCTTGTTCTGGTTGATGTTGATGAAACCGACGGTGGCGTCCATCAGGAAGTTGATCTTTTCAAACAGGAAGGCGGTGTGGGAATCCAGCGAGTCGATATCGCGCAGGATTTGCCGGGCCTCCTCGAACTGCTCGCTGCTGAGCATCTTGCTGCGCATCATGAAGCTGACCGCGCGCCGGGTGTCCATCACATTGCGCCGGATGCGACCGTTCAGGTCCTCGTGGCGGGCGATTGCTCCCAGCACTTCGCCGGCCTTGGCGTCGGTGACATCGCCCGCCAGCACCTGGCGGCTGACCGATTCGAGTTCGTCGTAGATGCCCTCCAGCGTGTCGGCCGAGTACTCGGCGTCGGCGTCGAACAGCTTGAGCAGCACTTCCTTGGCATCCTCGATCAGCCCGGGCGCGCGCCGGGCGCGCAGTCGCAGGAGCCGGAATACCGGCACGTCCTCGTCGTGGATCGAAAACAGCACCCCCTTGCTACGCAGGGATTCGTTCTCCAGGTTCAGGATGAAGGCCACCCGCACCGTGTGGGGGTCGGGGTCGCCAGCGATCAGGAAGTCGCTGCGGATGTGCAGCTCACCGTTGTCTTCCTTGTAGAAGCGGGCCGACTCCTCGATGTCGTCGTCCATCGCATCCTCGGGAATGGACAGGCCGAAGTACTGTTTGACCCAGCGCTTTTCTTCCAGAGACGGCGATTCCAGATCGACCCAGATGGGCTGAAACCGAGAGAGCTCTTCCAGCGACTCGATTTCCTCCTGGAAAAGTCGGCCGTTGGCGAGCGTGAAGATGTTGAGCATGGCTCACTCCCAGGACAATGTGGCGGCGGGGACGGGGCGGTGTTTTCGCTTCCGATCCCGGTGCGATCCCGGGAGTCGGAAGCTACCGAGGCGGGTAGGCTTCCAAGGAGCAATCTCCAGCGGTCAAGAGGTTTTCATTATGGCACCGGCCAGTGTCCGGACCGGGTCAGTCATCGGCGAAGAAGGCCAGCAATTCTTCCTTGCGGGCGTAGGCATCGCTCTCGCCCATGCTGATCAGCGCCCGCACGAAGCCGGGTTCAAACAGCAGGTAACTGGTCAAGGCACCGCCGCCGCCGCGCAGCACGCCCAGGGCCGAGAGGGCGCTGTGGGTGGTCGGCGGCAGTTCGCGCAGGTGCTGCAGCGCCAGCGCGTCCAGCGAACCGCTGGGCTGGATGCTGAGCACATCCACGTGCCGATAGGGCAGGGCGGCAGCCGTTTCCCGGGGCAGTCGGCGCAGCGTCTGGGAC
>VERU01000420.1 GCA_018882485.1 Rhodoferax sp.
GGGCATGTCCCAGTCGGCGGACCACCGCGCCACCCAATCCGGCAGGCCCTGGCCATACAGCAGCAAACGGCCGTCGCGCGGCGGCCGGGCCCGCAGGTAGGCGGCGGCCAGGTCCCGGAAGCAGGGCTCGCCCACCAGCCGCAGCACCACCGGAAAGTTGGCGGCCAGGGCGTCGATGGAGGCCTTGGCCACCGTGTTGCGGTACACGTCCAGGCCCGGCTGCACACCCCAGATGCCAGCCTGCCAGCGCGCCTCCTCGTCGGCGGGGTCGAGCAGAGCCCGGATCAGGGCATGCCGGAAGGCATCGTGCGAGGGAGCCACCTTCATGCGGCCAGTGCGCTGGGCACCCCTGCGGCCTGCAGCAGCAGGGCCTGCGCCCGGGCGCGCTCGGCCATCAGCACCCCGAAGTCCGGCACCTGGCCATCGCGCTCGATCACGGTCGGTCGCGGCCCGATGCGATCGATCAGCCGGTGGTACAGCCGCCAGACCGCCGGGCTGACGGGCGTGTCGTGGGAATCGATCCACAGCGCCGACCCCAGCAGCGGGTCCTGGCTGTACCCGGCCAGGTGGATCTCGTGAACGGCCTGGGCCGGCACCCGGTCCAGGTAGCGCTGCGGGCAATAGCCCAGATTGTGGGCCGACACCGCCACATTGTTCACGTCCAGCAGCAGGCCGCAGCCCGTGCGCCGCACCAGCTCGCCCAGAAAATCCAGTTCGTCCCAGTCGTGGTCGGGCAGGTCCAGATAGTGCGACGGGTTTTCGATGGCGATGGTGCGCCCCAGGGCCGATTGCACCGCATCGATGTTGGTGACCAGCCCCAGCAGGGCCTCCCGGGTCCGCGGAAATGGCAGCAGGTCAGGAAGGTGGACACCTTCCCAGAACGACCAGGCCAGGTGCTCCGACACCTGCACCGGCTGCACGCGGCGCACCAGATCCCGCAGTTCGGCCAGTGCCTGCGCAGCCGGCGGGGCATCGCCCGCCAGCGACAGCGAAACCCCGTGCAACGACAGCGGGTGCACCTCGCGCAGCGCATCCAGCCAGGCCAGCCGGGGGCCACCCCGGACCTGGTAGTTTTCGGGGTGCAGTTCAAACCACAGGCCGGCTGCGGCGCTGTCCAGCGCCGCCTCGAAATGCACCGGCTTCAGGCCCAGACCCGCTCCCAAGGGCTCCCGCGCGAACACGGTCACGGCGCGGTCAGGCCTTGCCCGGTGTGAGCGTTCCCGTGCCCTTGGGTGTCCTGATGCTGGTGCAGGTGCCGGCAGGCACATTCTTCCAGGCATTGGCCTGGTAGTCGGTCTTGGAGGTGCCGGCGCAGCTGGTGCCCGGTCCGGCCGCGCAGTCGTTCTTGCCCGCCAGGGCGACCCCGTAGCATTTCTCCAGGGCTGCGGGGGCGGCGGTCTGGGCCATGGCGACGCCCGACATCAGCGCACCCAGGGTGAGGGCCGTGACGGCCAGGGAAGAGTGGTTCATCTGTGAATCTCCTGAAAGGTTGGATCAAGCGACCGCGCCACAGCGGCGCGACCGTTCACCAATTCGTGCGGCTGGCCTCGCCGGTTACAGTCACGCCGCCGCCGGGGCTGCAGAATTTTTTTGGGTCCGGCTGTAACCGCAGGCACCTGCCAGCCGAACTGTTCCTCTGGAACCCCCCGTGCAACACACCGAGGTCGAACGCGAATTGCGCACCCTGATGCTCAGCGGGCTCGCTGGCGATTCCGTCGCCTACCGGGCCCTGCTGGAGCGCCTGAGCCGGCACCTGCGGGCGTTTTTGCGGCGGCGCCTGCAAGGGTGGCCGGATGATGTGGAAGACCTGGTTCAGGAATGTCTGCTTGCCGTGCACAACCAACGCCACACGTACCAGAGCGACCAGCCGCTGACCGCCTGGGTGCATGCCATCGCGCGCTACAAACTGATCGACCTGCTGCGCGCCAAGTCGGTGCGGGAAGCCCTGCACGACCCACTGGACGACGATTCCGATCTGCTGGCCGACGAGCAAACCGGCGCCAGCGAAGCCCGGCGGGACCTCGGGGGTCTGCTGCAAACCCTGCCCGATCGCCAGCGCCTGCCCATCGTGCATGTGAAGCTCGAGGGCCTGTCGGTGGCCGAAACGGCGCACCGCACGGGCCTGTCCGAGTCGGCCGTCAAAGTCGGCATCCACCGTGGCCTCAAGGCCTTGGCCGCCCGCATCCGGAGCAAGTCCCCATGAAAACCGACGAACTGGTCCACCTGCTGGCCACCGGGCTCACACCCGCGCCGCGCCGTGCCGCCACCCGGCGGCTCGGCGCGGCGCTGGCGGCGGGGCTGGCCCTGGCCTGGGCGCTGCTGATCACGGGATACGGGATACGCCCTGATCTGGCGCAGGCCGCTGTCCTGCCCATGTTCTGGGTCAAGCTGCTGGTGCCCGCCCTGGTGGGCGCTGCCGGCCTGCGGGCCGCGCACCGGCTGGGCCGGCCCGGGGTCCCCGCCGGCATCGGCACGCTGCTGGGTCTGGTGGCGCCCGTCGGTGGGCTGTGGCTGCTGGCCGCTGCAGCATGGCTGACCGCCCCGGTGCCGGACCGCCCTGCCCTGCTGTGGGGCAACACCTGGACGACCTGCGCCTTGAGCATTGCGGCGCTCTCGATGCCCACCTTCGCCGGCGCGCTGCTGGCCCTGCGTTCGCTGGCCCCGACGCGGCCCACCGCGGCCGGCGCGGCCGCCGGCGCTCTGGCGGGTGGGCTGGGGGCTGCGGTGTATGCCTTGCACTGCCCGGAACTGGCAGCGCCCTTCCTCGCCCTCTGGTACGGGGCGGGCATGGCGATCCCGGTCCTGGCGGGCGCGTGGCTGGGGCCGCGCTGCCTGCGCTGGTGAAGCGCAGCCGGTCGGGCCGGAGGCCTTGCCGGGCGCAGGCCCGGCCCGATGAGCCACTTAAAATTGAGCGATGACCGCCCCGATTTCCGGCCCCGCTGCCACCCAGCCCGACGCCAAGCCCAGCAACTTCCTGCGCCAGATCATCGAGCACGACCTGGCCACCGGCACCTATGCCCAGCGCCGCTGGGGCGGCACTCCGGGCGATGCCGCGCACCATGCGGCCGGCCCGCTGGACCCGGCCCGGATCCGCACCCGGTTTCCGCCGGAGCCCAATGGCTACCTGCACATCGGCCACGCCAAGAGCATCTGCCTGAACTTCGGCCTGGCGC
>VERU01000421.1 GCA_018882485.1 Rhodoferax sp.
GTGCAGGCCGTACCCAGCGTGGCCACCGCATTCGGGAACCCCAGTTGCGCCAGAGCCACCACATCCATGTAGCCCTCCGTAACCAGTACAAACCCCTTTTCCCTCAGGGCCTGGCGCGCCTCGTACAGACCATACAGTTCCCGCCCTTTGATGAATACAGGCGTTTCCGGTGAATTCAGATACTTGGGCTTTTCGTCGTTCAGGACACGACCTCCGAAGGCGATGCATTCGCCTCGGAGGTTGCGTATGGGGAACATGATGCGGTCTCTGAATCGGTCGTATCGTCTCTCGTCGGCGCCATCTTCCTGCTGCACGATCACCAGCCCGCTTTCGACCAACCGTGGGTCGCCATAATTCGGAAATACGCTGGCCAGCGTTCGCCAACCCGGAGGGGCATATCCCAATCGGAATCGACGGGCGGTCGTCCCGGAAACGCCACGGCCTTTCAGATAAGCAACCGCATTTGACGCCCCTTTGAGGTGGGACTGGAAGGCCCTGCACGCAGTTTCAAGGACTTCGGACAGACTGCGTTGGTTATCGCGCTGCTGGGCCGCGCGCACGCGATCCTGGGAACTGGCAGCGTCGTCTGGCACTGGCATGCCATAGCGCTGCGCCAAATCTTCCACCGATTCGCGAAAACCCATGCCCAGGTGACCCATGAGGAAAGCGATCGCATCGCCGCTCTTGCCGCAGCCAAAACAATGAAAGAACTGCTTGGATGGGCTGACCGAGAAAGAGGGTGATTTTTCCCCGTGAAAGGGGCAAAGCCCCATGAAGTTGGAGCCACTCTTCTTCAATTGGACATGGGGCCCGATGACGTCAATCAAATCAACGCGTGCCAGAAGCTCCTGGGTGAAAGAAGCAGGTATTGCCACAGCGTAGGGGACGTTTAACCACCCTGCACGTTGATTCGGATGCGGGAAAAGTCATCGAATCCGGTCTCAACAAAGAGTGCGTCAAAGTACGCCAATCGCAGGACGTTGTTGGCCATGGTTTGGACGCTTCAGGGTTGCGATGGTGGACGCACAAACAGGCTCGAAAAGCATCGTTGGGACAACCGCTAGCGAGGCGCCAGACGGATGGCTCCATCCAGTCGGATCACTTCGCCATTGAGCATGTCGTTTTCGAAGATGTGAATTGCCAACCTGGCGTAATCCTCGGGAGTTCCCAGCCGCGATGGAAACGGGACGCTGGCTGCGAGCGATGCCTGTACCTCTTTGGGCATACCGAACATCATGGGCGTGCCGAAAATTCCAGGGGCAATCGTCATGTTGCGAATTCCGTTCTTGGCGAGATCGCGCGCGATCGGCAGGGTCATTCCGACGACCCCACCTTTGGACGCACTGTACGCCGCTTGTCCGATCTGACCGTCGTAAGCTGCAACCGAGGCTGTAGAAATCATAACCCCACGCTCGCCCGTCGGCTCGGGATCGTTCTTGCACATGGCTTCTGCAGCCAGACGAATCATGTTGAAGGACCCTACGAGGTTCACTGTGATGCACTTGGTGAAGGACGACAGCGCGTGTGCCCCGTTTTTCCCCACCGTTTTTTCGGCCGGGGCAATTCCTGCACAGTTGACCAAGCCCATCAGTTTCCCGAGTGAGACTGCCTTGGATACAACCGATTGCCCGTCACCTTCACTGGACACGTCACAGCGTACGAATGCCCCCCCGATGGCTGCTGCAATCGCTTCCCCTTTTTCTGTCTGCATGTCGGCGATCACGACCCGACCGCCCTTGGCTGCGATCATTCGAGCGGTCCCTTCGCCCAGTCCAGATGCGCCGCCGGTGATGATGAATACTTTTCCCGCAATTTCCATAGGTGACCCCGTGTTGGTGTTGATTGAAATGTCAGGCAATTATGGCGCAGGGCACGGCTGTTGCCGGTCGACGGGGAAGCAGGACCGGGGACACTTGATTCACGAGGGGGAGGGCCATGATGGATCGCTGTTCATGGTACGCCCGTGTGCAAGGCGATCAACTCTTTGGTTCCGGCCGATGAGGGGTTGGCGAAGTGATATACTGTCAGCTCAACGTCTTCAGGCGCGTAGCTCAGCTGGTTAGAGCACCACCTTGACATGGTGGGGGTCGTTGGTTCGAGTCCAATCGCGCCTACCAATCTTCGGTTCGGTTGTTTACAGGCTCCCGGTTTGACCCGAGGTGCGGGGCGGGATGCGTTCAACCTAGAATGTTCGGCGGTCTCAGGCAAGCCCACTTGGCCGATCAAACTCTCTGGAGATGCAATGCAGAACGCCACCGCTCAAATGCCCTCCGAGCCAGAACGTATCATCAAGAAGTACCCGAATCGCCGTCTGTACGACACGACGACCTCAAGCTACATCACGCTTGCAGAGGTCAAGCAACTCGTCATGGATCACTTGCCCTTCGTGGTTCGCGACGCTAAAACGGGTGTCGATTTGACGCGCAGTATCTTGTTGCAGATCATCCTGGAGGAAGAGGCGGGGGGGTCCCCCATGTTCACGGCTCCCGTTCTGGCCAGCATGATCCGGTTTTATGGCAACGCCATGCAAGGTCTGATGGGCGGCTATCTTGAGAAAAATATCCAGTCACTGATGGACTTTCAGACACGTTTTGCGGAAAACACCAAAGGCTTAACCCCAGAGATGTGGACGCAATTTCTGGGGATCCAGCCGCCTGGGCTCCAGGGCGTGATGGACGGAACCTTGGAGCAGTCGCGCCAGATGTTCGAGCAGATCCAGGAGCAAATGCAGAAGCAGACTGGGCAGATGTGGGGTGCTTTGGGCCTCAAACGATGAAACTGCGTGCGGCTTACCACCCCGAGGCGTCTGGCAATGGCATTCAGTAGCGACGTTCCGACCGTGGGATTCGTGAGTTTGGGTTGTGCCAAAGCGCTCACGGACTCTGAAGGGATCCTGACCCGTCTTGCAGCGGAGGGGTACGGGACCTCCAAGACGTTCAAGGACGCAGACCTGGTGATTGTGAATACCTGTGGCTTCATCGACGACGCAGTCAAGGAAAGCTTGGATACGATCGCAGAGGCGCTTCGGGAGAACGGGCGTGTGATCGTCACGGGTTGCTTGGGTGCCAAGACCGATGGTGAGGGAGGCAATCTGGTTGAGGGCCTCCATCCCGCGGTACTTGCCGTGTCTGGTCCAAATGCCACTGCTCAAGTC
>VERU01000422.1 GCA_018882485.1 Rhodoferax sp.
CCCGCGATGCTGGCGAATGGCAGGATGCCCTGAGCATGCTGCACTGGCCCATCCCTGCCGGTTTCTGGGCCGAGCTCAGGCAACTGGGTTTGCTGCCTCTTGAAGCTCCCGTACCTGGAGAGCGGGATTGAGGATCGATGCCCACTTCCACAGCTGGCGTCTGGATCGCGGCGATTACGGCTGGCTCACGCCCGCGCTGGCGCCGATATACCGGGACGTGACGGTTGAAGATTGGCTGGCCCAGGCGGCGCCCTGCGGCGTGGTCGGCGGCCTGCTCGTGCAGGCCGCGCCCACCGAGGCCGAAACCGGATTCCTGCTGGATCTGGCTGCCCGTCATGCCTCGGTGCTGGGGGTGGTGGGGTGGGTGGATCTGTCGGCCGCCGACGCGCCGCAACAGGTGATGGCGTTGGCACGCCAGCCCCGACTGAAGGGTCTGCGGCCCATGCTGCAGGATCTGTCCGATCCGGACTGGATATTGCGCCCTGAGGTCCAGCCCGGTCTGGCTCAGATGGCCGAGTGCGGTCTGGTGCTGGATGCCCTGATCAAGCCGGTGCATCTGCCCCGCATCCTTCAGTTGGCCAAGCGCCATCCCACCCTCGCCATCGTCATCGACCATGCGGCCAAGCCGGACATCGGCAGCGGCCAGTGGGAGTCTTGGGCACGGGGATTGGCCTGCCTGGCGGAATTGCCGCAGGTCAGCTGCAAGTTGTCGGGTCTCATGACCGAGGCGGGGCCCTTGCCGCAAACGAGTGTCTGCCGGCCCTGGGTACGCCATGTGGCGGGCGCCTTCGGTCCGGACAGGGTGCTTTGGGGCAGCGACTGGCCGGTACTGGAATTGGCCGGTCGCTACGCCGATTGGTGGCAGGAATGCCATCGGACCCTGGTCCTTTGCGGCTGGGGTGCCGAGGCCGTCGACGGGGCCTTGGGCGGAAATGCCCAAAGGGTGTATCGTTTATGACAAACCGGTGCCGTGCCGGGTGACGGGCCTGGCCCGCTTCTGAGGAATCCTTGCATGAGTCACTCCTGGTTTTCCGATGGGTCGCAGATATCCTGTCTTCCGGACGACGCCGCAACGGCGCTGTTGGTGGGGCGGCTCTGGATGCCGGGGACTGGCCCGGTGCTGGTGGGTGTGCACCGGGGCCAGTTGCGCGACCTGTCCGATGTGTCCCTCACCTGCAGCGAGTTGTTGGCGCAGTCCGACCCGGCTGCGGTGGTACGCGACGCCTTGCGCCATGCTCCGGTGGTCGCCGAGTTGGGGGCGGTTCTGCGCAACGCCCCGCAGGCCAGTCGCCGCCCCGATCTGCCTTTTTTGCTGGCGCCTTGCGATCTGCAGGTCATCAAGGCCAGTGGCGTGACCTTCGTGGCCAGCTTGCTGGAGCGCGTGGTGGAAGAACAGGCACGCGGCGATGCGGGCCGGGCCGAAGGGCTGCGCCAGGAACTGATGGCTGCGATGGGTGGTGCCCTGAGCGAGGTGCGACCCGGATCGGCCCAGGCTCGGAAAATCAAGGATCTGCTGCTGGCCCGAGGTCTGTGGTCCCAGTACCTGGAGGTGGGCATCGGGCCCGATGCCGAGATCTTCACCAAGGCCCCCGTGTTGTCGGCGGTGGGCACCGGCGACGATGTCGGCCTGCATCCCCGGTCGCGTTGGAACAATTCCGAGCCCGAAGTGGTGCTGGCGGTCAGTCCCGAAGGGCGCATCGTGGGTGCTGCGTTGGGCAACGACCTGAACCTGCGTGACTTCGAGGGACGCAGCGCCCTGTTGCTGGGCAAGGCCAAGGACAACAACGCCTCATGCGCCATCGGTCCTTTCATTCGGCTGATGGACGACGGGTTCGGTCTGGAGGATGTACGCCGGTGCCAGATCAACCTGCGGGTGCAGGGTCCGGACGGTTTCGAGCTGACCGATTCGGGCTCCATGTCCCTCATCAGCCGCGACCCGCAGGATCTGGTGCAACAGGCCATGGGCGATCACCACCAGTACCCCGACGGCATGATGATGTTTCTGGGCACCATGCTCGCGCCCACCGTGGATCGATTGGGAGCGGGATCGGGATTCACGCACCAGGAAGGAGACTGGGTGGGCATTTCCAGTGCCCGGCTTGGAACCCTTGTGAACCGTGTGCAGCGCTCCGATCGAGCCCCCCCCTGGGTGTTCGGGATCGGGTCCTTGATGCGCAGCCTTGCAACTCGGCCGCGGCGATCCTCCAATCCGCGTCTTCCCGGTTGATGCGCCCCACAATTCCGATTAGTATCGGCAAGTCGTCTATACAACTTTTGACCGAAGGTCCGATCATGAAAAAACTGTTTTCCTGGATGGCCGCGGCGGCGGTCGTGGCGAGTCTGGCCTTGCCCACAGCGTCCTGGGCCCAGACCAAATCGCGTCTTGCGCAGATTCTGGAACGGGGTACCCTGCGTGTGGGTACCACGGGGGACTTCAATCCGATGTCGATCAAGGACACCGCGACCAACCAGTACACCGGATTCGACGTGGAGGCCATGCAGCAACTGGCCGCCGACATGGGCGTCAAGATCGAATTCGTCCCGGCCGAGTGGGCCACCCTGGTCAATGGCATTGTTTCGGACCGTTTTGACATTTTTTCGGGGGCCTCCCTGAGCATGGCGCGGGCCAAGACCGTGGCGTTCTCCGATCCCTACCTGTTTGCCGGCACGGTCCCCATGGTCAGTAAAAAGACCGGTGCCAAGCTCACCACCTGGGACAGCATCAACAACCCGAACGTCACGGTGGCAGTGCTGATGGGCACGGTGTTCGAGCAGCAGGCCAAGGCCCATTTCCCCAAGGCGAAGGTGCGCTCGGTGGAAAAGCCGGCCACCGGCTACCAGGAGGTGCTGGCGGGTCGCGCCCAGGTCACGATCACCAGCAATGTCGAGGCGGCCACCTTGATGAAGACCTACCCGGACTTGCAAGTTGTGGGCTCGTCGAACGACATGCGCAACAAGCGGCCCTTTGCCTACCCGCTGCCGCAGGGTGACGAGGTCTGGCTCACCTTTGTGAACAACTGGATTGCCCTGAAGTCGGCTGAAGGTTATTTCGGCGCGCTTGAGGCGAAGTGGCTGGGTGCCAAGAAATAAGCGCAGTGCGTTGGCGTCGCGTCCAGTGGGGTCTGCTCGCGGCTCTGGTCGCGATGCCTGTG
>VERU01000423.1 GCA_018882485.1 Rhodoferax sp.
CAGCAGCAGGGCGGCTGCAGCGTCGGCCAGTGCCGGTGAATTGCCGGCATGGTGGACATGGTCGATGGCGTTCAGTCCGTAGTGCCGACACAGCTGGGCGTCCCAGCCGGTGTCCCCACCCTTGCGCCCCCAGGCTTCGAAGGCCGGCGGCAGGCCGGCCAGGCTGTCGAGGGTCGTATGGCCGCGAATGTTTTCGTCGTGCGCCAGCAGCACGGCGCCCTGGGAATCGTTCACCGGAATCCGGGAGCGGGCCCTCGACTGCGCGGCGGCGGCCCGTTGCTGGGACCCCATGGCGTAGGTGTCCAGACGCTGTCGGGAGTAGCCACGCTGGGTTGCGATCGCGTCGGCGGCGATGCCGATCGGCACCAGGCCTGCCAGCAACTGCAGCTCCCGATCATGCGTCAGCGGACCCTGGTCGCTGCCCATGGGCACGCGCGACATCATCTCGATGCCGCCCGCCACCACCAGGCTGTTGCCGGCGAGTGCCTGACCCGCCGCGAAATGGGCCGCCGACAGCCCGGAGGCGCAGTAGCGATTGATGCTCACCGCCGCCACCCGGTCGCTCCAGCCCGCCAGGGGCAGGGCCAGGGTGCCCACGCTGCTGCCCTGATCCCCGGTCTGGGTGACGCAACCGAACACCGCGTCACCGATGTGTTCGGTGTTCACGCCGGTCCGCATCTGAAGCGCCCGCAGGGCCTGCGCCAGCAGGGCTGCGGGTTTCAGTGACTTCAGGCTGCCCTTGTCGTTGCCCTTGCCGCGCGGGGTGCGCACGGCGTCCGCGATCTGGATGGATGTCATGGATCGGAAACCTCCTGGATGTCGAGCTCGGCAAGAAAGGATCGGTAGGAATCGCTGGCGGTCGCATGGCCTTGAGCGGGCTGATTCGCCAGGGCCCGGACACTCCCACCTGGATTTCGCTCGTCCAGGCGGGTGGCCGGCGTTTCCACCGACCGGGCCTGGCGCAGCCCGCCACCTCCGCACACCAGGACCGTTCCTGTCACATCACAGTCCGGACTGCACAGCCATCCCACCAGGGGCGAGACCCGTTCGGGCGCCAGGGCTGCGGCCATTCGCTCACCCATGTGGGGCGCTGTCATCTGGGTGTGCCCATAGGGCGCGATCGCATTGACCCGCACGCCGGAGCGTCCGCCCTCGATGGCCAGGGAGCGCATCAGCCCGATGACCGCACTCTTGGCGGCAGAGTAGGCGCTCTGCCCATGGTTGCCGTGCAGGCCGGCGCTCGATGTGGTCAGCACGACCCGGCCGTAGCCCTGGTGGATCAGGTGCGGCCAGGCGGCGTGCACCAGGTACAAATTGCCGAAAAAGCTGACGTCGAAGATGGCCTTGAAGTCCGCCAGGGACTGCTTGCGGAAACTGCAGGCGGTGTCGACGGCGGCATTGCCGATCACGATGTCCAGGCGGCCGAACCGCGACAGGGCCTGGTCGACCAGCTGGCGCCCGCTGTCGGGATCGGACACATCGCACCAGTTGGCCGCCGCCTGGCCCCCTTCAGCCTCGATGGAGGCGACCGTGTCGTGGGCCGAGGTCTGCGCATCGGACTGTCCGGCGTGGCGCCGGTTGTTCACCAGAACCGAGGCTCCGCGCGCCGCCAGGTGCATCGCGTAGGCGCGCCCCAGCCCCTTGCCGGCACCGGTCACGATGGCGACCTGGCCCCGCAGGTCGCGGGGCTCGGGCGACTGCCCCGGATTCATGGCTTCGTCCAGGGGAAGAAGACCGGAACCCGCGTCATGTAGTCGGCATAGGCCGGCTTGGTGCGGGCCAGGTAGCGTTCCTGCATCGGTGTGGCCGAGCCCGCGCTCATGAACCAGGTGACGTAGGCGGGGCAGATCAGCGACAGCCAGCCCCAGGGATGAACCAGGGCGAGCGCCCCGAAGCTGCACCACACCATGGCCTCGCCGAAGTAGTTGGGATGCCGGGACAGCCGCCACAGCCCGGTATCGAGCACCTGATGGCGGTCGGTGCGGGTTTTCTTGAACCGCTCCAGCTGCAGGTCGCTGATGGCCTGGAACCCGAATCCCAGGACGAACAGCGCGCCTGCCAGCGCATGTGGCCAGCTCAGATCGGACGGCCCGGCCGCCACGGCCATGACCAACACCAGGGACCAGAGCCACACCGTCACCGCCTGCATCGTGAAGACCTGGAAGAAACTCCACCACCACCAATGGCCACCGAAACGGCGCCGCCAGGCGGCATACCGCCCGTCTTCACCGGCATGGGCCGCGTTGCGTACCCCGATGTGGATCGACATGCGCAGGCTCCATACGAGCACCAGCAGCGCAACCATGATTTCGTGGGGTGACCATGTGCCGCGCCAGGCCAGCAGCACCACCGATGGCCAGCCAGCGGTCAATGGATAGGCCACATCCATGATGCCGCAGTCGCGTTGCGCCAGGCTGATCAGCCAGACCGCCGTGACCAGTGCCCAGCCCATCAGGCCGGCCTGCAGGTACAGACTCAGAAAGTCCTGCAGGGGAGAAGCTCCCAGTCCCGCCCAGAGCAACACGATCAGCGCGGCCGCAAGCGGATACACAAACTCCCTGGCGGTTCCGACCTTGAGTTCGGGGCGGCCCCGAAATCGCAGCAGGGCCACCACCCAGATGATCCACAGCAGCCCGGCCACAGCCAGCAGCGCGGCCTTCATGCGGGGCTCCGCAGGACGCCATCGCGGATATCGGCGCCGCTGGCCCAGCAGGAATGCGTCCCGCTGCACAGCTTGTGCGGCAGCTGGATCCGGCAGACCGGACCCTGGTCGAAGCGCTTGCAGTCGATCAGCAGGGCTTCCGACAGACCGGTGTTCTCATTGGTGACGAAGGTCACCAGGTAGCCGTCGTCCTCATCCTTGGCATCGACCCGCGGGGCAAACGGAGCCTCGCTCGCATACTGACCCGGTGGCAGCTGGATCTGCCAGGATGCCCCGGTCTCGAGATCGTGCTTGACGTAGCCATCGAACAGGAACCATCCCGGCACCTGAACCGCGCTGTAGGCATAGCGGTACGGTCGCGTGGCGTAGCGCTGGTTGAACATGCCGAACTCCAGGGTCCGGTCGTCCAGGCGCTGCTCCCGTGTGCCACCGGTCTTCAGGTTGAAGCGCCACCGGTGCAGCCGCGTCTTCATCTTGTAC
>VERU01000018.1 GCA_018882485.1 Rhodoferax sp.
GCTCATTGCAAAGACTTCACCGGCAAAAGGCTCTAGCACCAGGTCCTGGGTGCTGTAGGCCAGCATGGAGAAAAACACGAAGACCGTGAACACGCGCGCCTGGGGTTCAGACCAGACCTCCTCGAGTGCCGCAAGAAAGGCATGCCAACCAGGGCGTCGGGCTGGCAACCCGCGGTCCAATCCGGCAGCAGCGTTACCCTCCAGGCGCCAGAGGCACAGCGTCACGATCAGGACCACCACCACACCCAGGCCCGCACTCACCGCGACCAGTCGTTCTGGGGAGTAGGGATCGATCAGACGCCCGATGGTGACGGCCGTGACCGCGAACCCGAAGATCATCATCATCCAGACGGCGGTTGCTGCCGGTGCCCTCAGCCCGTCGGGTACCCGCTTGGCCATCAGTACCAGCAGGGAGGTTCCGCAGGCACTGACTCCCACACCGATCAGGCTGAAGGCCAGCACCGCCAGCGCCAGTCCGGCCGCCCAGTCCTGCGCCATCCAGGTGGTGCCGAGTGCGGCCAGCACCCCACCGACCGCCAGCACCACGGTACCGCCGAGCATCCAGGGGGTGCAGCGACGTCCCCGGTCTGCGCCGTACCCCATGCGCGGCCGGACCAGCTGAACCACGTAATGCCAGCCGACCAGCAAGCCGGGAACGAGGGCCGGCAGGGCCAGTTCCACGACCATGATGCGGTTGAGCGTGGACGTGGTGAGCACCACCACCGCGCCCAGACACGCCTGCACCAATCCGAGCCGCAGCACCTGCCAGATTCCGAAAGGGACAACACCCTCCACCATGACGGGGCTCACCCTCCCTGCCTCAAGGACCAGGCGCTGACCATCATCCCGGCTACCAGCAAAGGCACACCCAACCCGCTCAGCCTGCGGGCCAGGGCAATCGGCTGGGCCAGGAACGGCCGCATCAGCGGCAACTGCGCGGTGGCCAGGGCCAGCACCGTCAGGGCGTGCCAGGGTTGCCCCCAGCGCCAGAGCAACAGCACCACCACCGCCTGTGGCAGCAGCATCACCGCGCAGGCCGTTCGGGCTGCTGCAGGCACTCCCAGTCGAACGGGCAATGAACCCACGCCCATGCGCCGGTCGCCCTCGACCGATTTGAAATCATTGAGGGTCATGATGCCGTGGGCGGCGGCGCTGTACAGCAGCGCGAGCACGAGCGAACGATCATCCGGCAAGGCGCCACCCAGCAACACGGCCCCACCCGTGATCCACGCCAGCCCCTCGTAGCTGAGGGCACAGGCCGCGTTGCCCAGCCAGCCGTTCTGTTTGAGTCGCAGGGGCGGCGCGCTGTAGGCCCAGGACAGGCCCACACCGATGGCACAGGCAACAAATCCCCAGGTTCCCAGGCCCCAGGCCCAGATCAGCGAGAGCAGGCTCCAAAGCACGGCGATGTAGAGACCCCAGCGCCCCGGCATGCGACCCGACGGGATGGGACGATGCGGCTCATTGATGGCGTCCACCTCGCGATCGAACCAGTCATTGACCGCCTGGCTGCTGGCGCACACCAGCGGACCGCTGAGGATCAGGCCCATCAGGACCACGCCGCCATGGCTGTACAGATCCTGCCCGGAAGCGACGGCCCCGCAGGCAAAGGCCCACATGGGCGGGAACCAGGTGATGGGCTTGAGCAGTTCAGCGACCGTGGCGAGTGCAGGACGGGCCATTCGCCCATTGTGGCCAACCCGGCCCGAATGTCAATACAGGTTTACACCTGCATGTCAGAGAGAGTGATGAGCCTCGGGCTCGCTGGCCATGCCAAAGCGTCGCAACTTGACGTACAGACTCTGCCGGGAAAGGCCCAGCATTTCGGCCGCAGAGGCTCGATTGTTGCCCGTGAGCTCCAGGGCCGACTGGATGCACATCTTCTCGATCATGTCGATGGTCTCGCCAACAATATCCTTCATGGGCATGCGTCCGACCAACCGCGACAACTCCGCCACCGATCCGGCCATGCCGGAAGAAAGGGAGGTGTCTGCCGACCGCCGACGCATCACATCACGGATATAGAAGGCGTAATAGGTTTCTTCGCCGACCAGCGCGAGGGCGGCAATCTCGACGGCGATGGCCAGACCCGCGAGCGCCCGCAGTTCGGTGGCGAATCCCCGAACCACGGTATGGGCCTTCAGGTGGGTGAGGAGGACGCCCCAGTCGACGCCACCCCGAACCAGAAACCCCTCCAACGGCAACCCATGCAGCTGAGAGGGCGCGGTGGCTCCCAGCATGGAAAGGATTTCGCTGTTGGCAAACCGGATCTGGCCGGTCCGATCGGTCAGGACCAGCCCGTCGGGTGCGTGCTCCATGGCTTCGCTGAACAGGGCCTGGTGCCGGGGAAGGGCCGGACCCGACGATGAGTCGCGGGGCACGACCCGCAGCAGATACTGGACACCGCCGTCCTGTCGAAAGGCCGACACGGCAGCGGTGCAATCCAGGGCAGCACCCTGGAAACGGGCGCGGCACATCTCGATGCGGCCGGTAGCCTGTGCCATGCGCAACAGGGACAACAAGTCGTCCCGGCTCGCCAGCTCGAAACAGTCGAGCACGTCGCGTCCCACCAATTTGCGCGTCGTATCCTTGGCAATGGCCTGCGCGCTGGCGTTGGCTTCCGTCACCCGGAGACTGACTCCATCGACCAGCATCACGGCCTCGCCGCTGGTTTCAAACAGCACCCGGTAACGGGCTTCGGTCTGGCGCAGGCGCAGGTAATCCTTTTCCATCGACTGCTGGGTCTCGACCAGCCGGCGCTGCAGGGCGGCAATGATTTCCATATCCCGACCGAGCACCAGGAGTTGACCGCCAGTGTCCAACGCCATCACCGCGTACTGGACCGGAACATCGACACCCTGGGCCGTGGCATGGTTGACCTGGCGCCAGCGCAGGTCACCTGCAAGAGCCTCCGGACTGAGCAGTTCCTGAACCTTGCCCCGGCTTTCGGAGGTCACGGTGTCGATCCAGGGTCTTCCGACCCAGGCCTCGCAACCAAGCGCCAGCAATTCGCTCTTGCGCACGGATACATCCACGACCACGCCCTGAGGATCGAGCACCAGCGCGAGGTCGCTGCTGGCACCGACGATGCGGCTGAGGGTCTCGGGGGTGATGGCGTCGATCTTCATGCTCAGGTACCGGCGACCGTACCATGCGCCGAGCCAGCCACCGGTTCATCCGTTTGCATCGACCGGCTCAGCCGACGCCGCGCCTGTCGCTCGGCTTCATGGGCGTCCCCGCCCACCCAATCGGCCCCAAGGGCCGAGGCCTGCAGCGGATGGGCATCGACCCAGGGACCGCCGACCATCACCAGAACCCCCGGATTGGCCGAGAGACGCCGCAAGCGAGCAATGCACGCCGGCAGATGGGCCGCCCATTGGTCCATGCTGACCGAGAACCCGACCAGATCATACCACTCGCTTTGCACGATACGCGCCAGCTGGGTGTCGGACTCACAGCATTCGGACTGGACGCGCCAGCCAGCGCGCCGGAAGAACTGCCCCAGGAGCGAGGGGCCCAATCCGTGCGAGTTGCCGGACGCAGACAGGACCAGCAGGCTGAGGTCACGAGAAGCCGGCGAGCCGGAGTCCAGGAATTTGTCGCTCCATTCATAAACGATCTGCTGCAAAGTGTAGCTGGCAAGGGTCACGCTGGCGAAGTCGATGCGGTCACTCAGCCAGCCCTCTCCCAGCGCGCGAGCCGCTGGGGTCACGACGTCCAGGTACAGATGCTCCAGGTCGATGCCGGCCTCCACCCAGGACGCCACAAGAGCCATCGCATGGTCGTGTCCGCGCAGAGCAGCCTCGCACAAGGCACTGGCCAAGTCCCCGGAACTGGCCATCACGACCGGGTGCTTAGCGGCCTGTTCATCCGGTGCGAACGGCCCGGCAGACCGAACCGGCCGCGGATCGCAAAACGCCGGCGCATCCTGCCAGTTTGCTGGCAACGTGTTTTCCATATTGGTTCGATTCCCGTCAGCTCCCTCCCGAGTCTTGATCGATTTTTCGTTTTTGATGCTATGGAAAACCCTAGGTTCGTAAATAAAAAAATACGTCAATTTAAGTTGACACTTGCGCAGCGGCCACCTAAAGTCGGTCGAACCCTCCCTTTTCTGCCCATGCGTCCGTCCGCCCAGCCTTCGCCCGTACACCCTGGGCTCTACACGCCAGAGCAGCAACTCCGACGGGATCGGTCGAAGTGGACCCTGGTGCAGGGTATCCTGGCCCCTCTCCAGTTCCTGGTGTTTTTGGTCAGCCTCGCATTGGTGCTCCGGTGTCTGGCCACCGGACAGGGCCAGTCGTTGGCATTGGGCTCCGTGGTGCTCAAGACCCTGCTGCTCTACCTGATCATGGTCACCGGCTGCATCTGGGAGAAAGTGGTGTTCGGGCAATACCTCTTCGCACCCGCTTTCTTCTGGGAAGACGTCGTGAGCATGCTGGTGCTTGCATTGCACACCGCTTACCTCGCCGCGTGGTGGACCGCCTCCTTGGCTGTGGAGCAGCAACTCTGGCTCGCCGTAGCGGCCTACACAGCCTACTGCGTGAATGCCACACAGTTTGTTCTCAAACTCAGGGCCGCCCGCATGCAGGCGCAGGCCTGCAGCACGCAAGCGAACGCCAGCGCGCATTTCGCAAGACCCTTGAGCCCATGATGAACGGTCTCGGACTTTCCCCGGCGACAAACTCCCCCCTGGGAGGCAACGCACCTCGCGCAGCAGGAAGTGGGGGGGCCATCGTCCCCATCCACCCCGTACCCAACGAAGGCTGCGGCGACGCGCCCGTGCTGTCGGAAAAAGGCCAGCGCGAGGTGTTCTGTGGCCTGACCGGCATCATCTGGATGCACCGCAAGATCCAGGACGCCTTCTTTCTTGTGGTGGGTTCGCGAACCTGCGCCCATTTGATCCAGTCGGCCGCCGGTGTGATGATCTTCGCGGAACCGCGGTTCGGCACCGCGATCATCGACGAACGGGACCTCGCGGGATTGGCCGATTGCAACGACCAACTGGACAAGGTGGTGTCGCAGTTGCTGGCGCGCCGGCCGGACATCCGGCTGCTTTTCCTGGTGGGGTCCTGCCCATCCGAGGTGATCAAGCTGGATCTGTCGCGCGCTGCGGAGCGGCTGACGCGCCAGTACCTGCCAGCCGTGCGCGTGCTCAACTATTCGGGCAGCGGCATCGAAACCACGTTCACCCAAGGTGAAGATGCCTGCCTGGCGTCGCTGGCACCCACCCTGCCCCGGTCGACAGACCCCCAGCCGCGGCTGTTGGTCGTCGGCACACTGGCCGACGTGGTGGAAGACCAGCTGGGCCAACTGCTGCGCGCACTGGGCATCGCACAGGTTGACTTTTTCCCGCCGCGCCGCAGCGACCGGCTGCCCGTGATAGGGACGTCTACACGGGTTCTGCTCGCACAGCCCTTTCTGGCGGACACGGCCCGCCAGCTGCAGGCTCTGGGTGCGCACATCCTGACAGCCCCCTTCCCTCTGGGCGTGGAGGGCACCACGGCTTGGCTGCAGGCCGGCGCGACCGCATTCGGGGTCGCCCCGGCAGTCTTCGACGCGGTCACTCGGGCGCCACGTCAGCGAGCGGAGCTCGCTCTGAGCCACCACCGCGACACGCTGCACGGACGACGGGTGTTCTTCTTCCCGGACTCGCAACTGGAAATCCCCCTGGCCCGATTCCTGTCGCGCGAACTGGGCATGCACCCCATCGAGGTGGGTACGCCCTACCTGCATCGGCAGCAGATGGCCGCTGAGTTGGCCTGGCTGCCGGCGGGGACTCGACTCAGCGAAGGTCAGGACGTCGAGCGGCAAATCGACCGCTGCATCGCCGAGCAACCCGATCTGGTGGTGTGCGGGCTGGGGCTGGCCAACCCGCTCGAAGCCCGGGGCATGACCACCAAATGGTCCATCGAGCTGGTCTTCACCCCCATCCAGGGTTACGAGCAGGCCGGCGACTTGGCGGGCCTGTTCAGCCGACCGCTGACCCGGCGCATGAAGCTGGCTGCCTGATCGCCGACCACCATGCAGCTCACCCTCTGGACTTACGAAGGCCCTCCGCATGTCGGGGCCATGCGCGTGGCCACTGCCATGCGGGATGTGCACTACGTACTGCACGCACCGCAGGGTGACACCTACGCGGACCTGCTGTTCACGATGATCGAGCGCTTGCCCAAACGGCCGCCTGTGACCTACAGCACCTTTCAGGCACGGGATCTGGGCGGAGACACCGCCGAGCTCTTCAAGAACGCCGCACGTTCAGCCTTTGACCGATTTCAACCCCGTGCGATGCTGGTAGGTTCGTCCTGCACTGCCGAGTTGATCCAGGACGACCCGGGTGGCCTCGCTGAGGCGTTGGATTTGCCCGTCCCGGTGGTGGCGCTGGATTTGCCAGCCTACCAGCGCAAGGAAAATTTCGGTGCCTCGGAGACCTTCTACCACTTGGCCCGCCGGCTGGTACGCCCGCCGCAGGCCCGGCAACCCGCCGCCGAACAACGGCGGCCCCGATGCAATCTTCTGGGCCCGACGGCGCTGGGCTTTCGACATCGGGACGATGTCCTGGAAATCCGGCGCCTGCTGGAAGGGTTGGGCGTGGATGTCCATACCGTCGCGCCGCTGGGTGCCGGCGTGGAAGACATGGCGCGCATGGCAGAGGCCGATTTCAACGTGGTTCTGTACCCCGAGATCGCGCTGACAACAGCCCAGTGGATGCAACGGCAATACGGGATACCCTTCACGCGGACCATCCCCATGGGAACAGGGGCTACCCGTGAATTCCTGGCCGAAGTCGCTCAGCTCGCGGGCGTCCCGGCCCCGGAACCCGCCGGACCCGGAGAGGACCGGGCCCGCTGGTACGCACGATCGGTGGATTCAACCTATCTGACGGGCAAGCGGGTCTACCTGTTTGGCGATGCCACCCATGTGGTGGCAGCGGCCCGGGTGGCCAGCCGGGAAATGGGCTTTGAGGTCGTTGGCCTGGGAACGTACAGCCGTGAATTCGCGCGTGAGGTGCGCGAAGCCGGCAGGCACTATGGGGTGGAGGCGCTGATCACGGACGACTACCTCTTGGTCGAGGAGCAGATCGCGGCACTGCAGCCCGAACTGATCCTGGGCACCCAGATGGAACGGCACATCGCCAAGCGGCACGGCATCGCCTGCGCCGTGATCTCTGCGCCCGTGCACGTGCAAGATTTCCCGGCGCGGTATGCGCCGCAATATGGGCTGGAAGGCGCCAACGTGCTGTTCGACACCTGGGTCCATCCCCTGATGATGGGTCTGGAAGAACATCTCCTGGGCATGTTCCGTGAGGATTTCGAGTTCGGTGCTGGCGCACCCCCCTCGCACCTGGGTTCCACCCGTCCCGCCTCCAACTTCGCCGACAAGCCGCCAGTGGTACCCGTGGCTGCGGAGCCCATCGTGGTGACGCCGGATGCTGCCACTGCGGGTCTGTGGACCGATGACGCCCAGCGCGAACTGGGCAAGATTCCCTTTTTCGTGCGCGGCAAGGCGCGACGCAACACCGAGCGATTCGCTATGGAACGCGGATTGACCACCATCACCGTCGAGACGCTATACGATGCCAAGGCTCATTTCAGCCGCTGAATCGGCCACCGTCGCAGCGACGCAACCGATTCGGGTGGCCATCGTCACGATGGACACCCATCTGGCCAGTGCCGTCGGTCGGGCCGCCCAGGTGCTGCGACGCGAGGCCCCCGGCCTGCACCTCGCCCTGCACGCAGCCTCCGAGTTCAGTGGCAACGATCGGGCCACGCAACGCTGCCGCCAAGATATCTCCGAAGCCGACATCGTGATCGCCAGCATGCTGTTCATGGAGGAGCACTTCCTGCCCATCATCGAAGCACTGCGATCGCGACGGGATCAATGCGATGCCATGATCTGCATGGCATCGGCCAGTGAAGTGGTGCAGTTGACCCGCCTGGGCAACTTCGACATGAGCAAGCCAGCCAGCGGCGCCATGGCCCTGCTGAAGAAACTGCGGGGGAAAAAAGAGCCGGGAAGCGCGGGAGGTGCGGCGCAAATGAAAATGCTGCGCCGACTGCCGCAGATGCTCCGCTTCATTCCGGGGACCGCGCAGGATGTGCGTGCCTATTTCATCACGATGCAGTACTGGATGGGCGGGTCGGACGACAACGTCCTGAACCTGGTGCGGCATGTGATCGACCGCTGCGCCAGCGGTCCGAGACGGGGCTGGCGAGGCCGGCTCAGGGTCGCGCCGCCCGTGGAGTATCCGGAGGTGGGCGCGTACCACCCCGCAGCTCCGGGCCGCATCGTGCAGCGGGCCGAGGTATTGCCGAAACCAGCAGGGGCATCCGAGGGAACGGTCGGCCTGCTGTTGCTGCGCTCCTACCTGCTCAGCGGCAACACCGCCCACTACGACGGCGTCATTTCAGCCCTGGAGGCCCGAGGGCTGCGGGTGATTCCCGTATTCGCGGCAGGTCTGGATGCACGTCCTGCCATCGAGGCGTTCTTTCTGCGGGATGGCCACTCCCAGATCGACGCGCTGGTCTCGTTGACAGGCTTCTCGCTGGTTGGCGGACCTGCCTACAACGACGCCAAGGCCGCAGAGGACATCCTGGCCAAGTTGGACGTCCCTTACCTCAGCGCCCAGCCTGTCGAGTTCCAGACCCTGGATCAATGGGGGGGATCCGAGCGCGGACTGCTACCGGTCGAAAGCACCATCATGGTGGCCATACCAGAACTCGATGGGGGAACCAGCCCCATCGTCTTTGGCGGCCGACCGGGCGCGCAGGGGGTGAGTTGTACCGGCTGCCAACGTGGCTGTACCTTTGGTCCCACGCTCAGCGGACAGGACATGGTGTCGTGCCCGGATCGAGCCGAC
Source organism: Rhodoferax sp. (assembly GCA_018882485.1). Lineage (GTDB taxonomy): Bacteria > Pseudomonadota > Gammaproteobacteria > Burkholderiales > Burkholderiaceae_C > Rhodoferax. The sequence continues at coordinate 8,858 of VERU01000018.1, forward strand.
ATGCTGGCCTCGCGGGTGCGGCGACTCGTCACGCTCAGGCGCAGCGAACGGGCCCAACGCAGGATTGCCGTGGTGGTCTTCAACTTCCCGCCCAACGCCGGCAGTGTGGGCAGCGCCGCCTACCTGAGCGTCTTTGAATCGCTGTTGCATACCCTCACAGCCATGCAGGCGCAAGGCTACCGGGTCGACGTGCCCCCCACTGTCGATGCCTTGCGCGACAGCCTGCTGGCAGGAAACGCCGGCCAGTACGGCGCTTCGGCCAACGTGCACACCCTGATCGCCGCCGAGGACCATGTCCGGCGTGAACCCTGGCTGAAGGAAATAGAAGCCCAGTGGGGCCCGGCTCCCGGGCGGCAACTGAGCAACGGCCAGTCGCTGTTCGTCCTCGGCCGCCAGTTCGGCAATGTGCTGGTGGTGGTTCAGCCTTCGTTGGGCTACGAGGGTGATCCCATGAGACTGATGTTCGAGAAGGGGCTGGCTCCAACACACGCCTTCTCTGCGTTTTACCGTTATCTGCGTGAAGACTTCCGGGCGCACGCGGTACTGCATTTCGGCACCCATGGTGCCCTGGAATTCATGCCCGGCAAGCAGACGGGCCTGGCTGGCAACTGCTGGCCCGACCGACTGATTGGTGACCTGCCCAATATCTATCTTTATGCCTCGAACAACCCCTCGGAGGGGGCCCTGGCCAAGCGACGCAGTGGCGCAACCCTCATCAGCTACCTGACGCCACCGGTCGCCCAGGCCGGGCTGTACAAGGGCTTGAATGAACTGCGCAGTGGTATCGACCGATGGCGCACCTTGCCGCCGCAGTCGGCCGAGCGGTCGGAGCTGGTGGTCACGCTGCAGTCACAGGCGGTCACGCTGGACCTGGGCACGGAATCTCCGCCCTGGAGCCAGGCCGACGATGTGTTCGTTGCCCAAGCCCTGGGTGCCCTGTCCAACCGGCTGCTGGAACTCGAATACACGCTGATACCCCACGGTCTGCACGTGACCGGTCGCCCGCCTGGACCCGCAGAACGGACGGACCTGCTGCTGGCCATGGCCAAGTCAGCCCACGGGATGGACATCCACCGACCCGTCCTGGAGGCTCTGGTGGACGGCAGATCCATCGAGACCTGCCTGCGGATCGCGGGTTCCGAAGGTGGGCCCAATTTGGCCGATGTCCTTGCTCTTCTGCGACAGACCGACGCCCTGCTGGCCCAGGATTCCGAGATCGTCGCGCTGCTGCGGGCGCTGGACGGACGCTTCATCCGCCCCGTGGCCGGTGGCGACATGCTGCGCACGCCGGAGGTTCTGCCCACAGGGCGCAACATCCATGGATTTGATCCCTTCCGGATTCCGAGCGCCTACGCCTTGCAGGATGGAGCACGGCAGGCTCAGCGGCTGCTGGATCGCTATGCGGCCGACGGGCACGCCTTCCCGGAATCGATCGCGATGGTGCTGTGGGGCAGCGACAACCTCAAGAGCGAAGGGGTGCCCATCGGTCAGGCCTTGGCCCTGATCGGCGCGGCACCCCGGTTTGACAGTTATGGCCGGATAGCGGGTGCCAGCCTGATGTCTCTCGAATCGCTGGGACGCCCACGGGTGGATGTGGTGATGACCCTGTCGGGAATCTTCCGGGATCTGATGCCCTTGCAGATCCGCATGCTCGCTGAAGCCGCCTACCTGGCGGCCTGCGCGGACGAGCCCCTGGAACTGAATCCGATCCGCAAGCATGCACTGGCGCATCAACTGGAGCACGGCTGCACGCTGGAGATTGCCGCATTGCGGGTTTACGGCAATGCCGAAGGCGCTTACGGGGCCAATGTGAACCATCTGGTCGAAAGCGGCCAGTGGGACGACGGGTGCGAACTGGCCAACACCTACGCCCGCCGCAAGGGCTTTGCGTATGGCCGGTCTGGACGCCCCGAACAGCAGACGGCCTTGATGCAAAGCGTACTGAGCAAAGTGGCCTTGACGTACCAAAACCTGGAATCCCTGGAACTGGGAGTGACCACGGTCGACAACTACTTCGACACCCTCGGCGGGATCACACAGGCAGTTCGGGTCGCTCGCGGTGGCAACACACCGCCCGTGTACATCGGAGATCAGACCCTGGGAGACGGCACGGTGCGCTCGCTGCAGGAGCAAGTGTCCCTGGAGACCCGAACCCGAATGCTCAATCCGAAGTGGTACGAGGGCATGCTGGAACATGGGTACGAAGGGGTACGGCAGATCGAAGCCCATTTGACCAATGCCATGGGCTGGTCCGCCACCACCGGTCAGGTTCAACCCTGGGTGTACAAACAACTGTCCGAGACCTTCGTGCTGGATCCCGGCATGCGGGAACGGCTGGCTCGCCTGAATCCTACCGCCTCCGCCCGGGTCGCCCATCGGTTGATCGAGGCGTCCAACCGGAACTTTTGGCAACCCGACCCCCAGACGCTACAGGCATTGAAACTGGCGGGCGAAGAACTGGAAGATCGCCTCGAAGGTGTCTACGAAGGAGTCAGCGCATGATGGAAACCGCGACCGTTGCCCTCAACGAGATACGGCGAGGCCCCCGTCCACCCGATGGCGAAGGCAGTGTGCAGGTCCAGCTCGATCCGGCGGTAAAGATCGGGACCGCCAAGGTCTTTGCGGTTTACGGCAAGGGCGGAATCGGCAAGAGCACGACTTCCTCGAACCTGTCGGTGGCCTTCAGCAAGCTGGGTAAGCGGGTGCTGCAGATCGGCTGCGACCCCAAGCACGACTCCACCTTCACGCTGACCAAGAAGTTGATGCCCACCGTGATCGATGCGCTGGAATCCGTGGACTTTCATGCGGAAGAACTGCGGATCGAGGATTTCGTCTATCAGGGCTACAACGGGGTCATGTGCGTTGAAGCGGGTGGCCCTCCGGCTGGCACCGGTTGCGGTGGCTATGTGGTTGGGCAGACCGTCAAGTTGCTCAAAGAGCACCACCTTCTCGACGACACGGATGTGGTGATCTTCGACGTGCTCGGCGACGTGGTCTGCGGCGGCTTCGCGGCACCCCTGCAGCATGCCGACCGTGCTCTGATTGTCACGGCCAATGACTTTGATTCGATTTTCGCAATGAACCGCATCGTGCAGGCCATCGGTGCGAAGTCGAAGAACTACAAGGTCCGGCTCGGTGGTGTCATCGCCAACCGCAGCGACAGCACCGACCAGATCGACAAGTTCAATGCTGCGGTCGGACTCAAGACGATGGCGCATTTTCCGCACCTGGATGAAATCCGTCGCAGCCGCCTGAGCAAATCGACCCTGTTCGAACTCGAGCCGACACCTGCTGTGAAGGCGGTGCAGGACGAATACCTCCGGCTGGCGGCGGCACTGTGGGCCGGATCGGATCCCCTGCCCGCCGTTCCGATGAAGGACCGCGACATCTTCGACCTGCTGGGATTCGACTGAAGGTCAGCATCATGAACGAACTGAGTTATCAGCGCAGGCGCACGGAGATCGAGACCTATTTCGACAGGACCGCAGTGGCAGCCTGGGAACGGCTGACTTCGGACGCCCCTTTAGGACGGGTGCGCCGGACGGTGCGCGAAGGCCGGGATCGCATGCGCCAGATGCTGCTGTCGTGGCTGCCGGCCGACCTGAGCGGACGACGGCTGCTGGATGCCGGTTGCGGCACGGGCGCCTACGCAGTGGAGGCGGCTCGCCGCGGGGCCGATGTGGTGGCCATCGACCTTTCGCCCACCCTGGTATCGCTGGCCCGACAACGTTTGCCGGCCGAACTGTCACGCCGCATCGAATTTCGCAGCGGCGACATGCTCGATCCTGGTCTCGGACACTTTGACCATGTTGTCGCCATGGATTCCATCATCCACTATGGCACCGACGACGCGGTAAAGGCCCTGGCGCAGCTGGCGGTCCGAACGTCGGGCACCGTCCATTTCACGTTCGCCCCCAGAACCCCGCTGCTGAGCGCGATGATCACGGTCGGTCGCCTCTTTCCCCGGGGCAACCGGGCACCCTGGTTGCAGCCGATGGCCGAGCAATCCATACGGAACCAGATGAAGCGCCACCCGGAGCTGGCCGGATGGCACTGTGGTCGCACCGCCCGCATCGCCAGCGGGTTCTACCAGTCGCAGGCCATGGAGTGGAACCGCGCGTGATCCGCAGGAAATTTCTGGATGCAGCCAAGCGGATTCCCGGGCGATGGCTGCCCTTTGCAGACGTGGCCAGCGTCGATTTGCCCCTGCCGCGTCTGCTTCGCCTGTCGCTGTTCAAGGTCACCATGGGATTCATGACCGCCTTGCTGGTCGGCACCCTCAACCGGGTGCTGATTGTGGAACTGGGCGTGGCTGCCGCCCTGGTGTCACTGATGCTGGCGTTGCCGCTGCTGGTGGCTCCGTTCCGTGCGGTCACCGGTTACCGGTCTGACACCCATCGCTCGGCATTTGGCTGGCGACGGGTACCCTTCATGTGGGGTGGCACCCTGGTGCAATTCTTCGGACTTTCGTTCATGCCGTTTGCGCTTCTGCACCTGTCTGGTGAGGCGCAGAACCCCCTGCCGGGCTGGCTGGTGCACGGCGTGGTGGCCCTGTCCTTCCTCATGGTGGGTGCAGGACTGCAGACCTCACAGACGGCTGGCCTGGCATTGGCTACAGACCAGGCCAGCGAGCAGACACGACCCCGGGTGGTTGCGCTGATGTACGTGATGCTGTTGTTGGGCGTGGTCGGAGGCAGTATGTGCTACAGCCTGCTGCTGGCGGAATTCAGTCCGCAACGGCTGGTACAGGTGATTCAGGGTACGGCACTGGGCGTGCTGCTGATCAATGCTTTCGCGTTGGGGAAGCAAGAGGGGCGGAACCCGGCGCACGCCCAGTGCCGGACCCTGAATCGCCTGTACCAGCCGTTGCGGACTGAATTCCGCCAGCAGCAGGCTGTAGCAC
>VERU01000424.1 GCA_018882485.1 Rhodoferax sp.
GGGCAGATCGGGACTGCAGACCCGACCCCACAACTCGCCGTTGATTAAGTTGCCGATGCGCCCGGCGGCAAGCCCGGTGGGCACGCAGGGCGCCACCAGATCGGCGACCTGCAGCAAGGGCTTGCGCCGCGTTCGCGCGAACCAGACCAGCGCCAGCGTGACGCCCAGCATCCCGCCATGAAAACTCATGCCACCCTGCCAGACGGCCAGCACCTCCAGCGGATGGGCCAGGTAGTAGGCGGGCTTGTAGAACAGGCAGTACCCCAGCCGCCCCCCCAGCACCACCCCGAGCACCCCCAGGAACAACAGATCCTCCAGGTCGCGCGGCTGCCACGCCTGGGTGCCGCTGAGGGTGGCAAACGGAGGATGGTGCAGCCGCCGGCGCGCCAGCAGCAGGAACAGGCCGAAGGCCGCCAGGTAAGTCAGGCCGTACCAGTGAATGGCCAGCGGCCCGATCTGCAGGGCAACCGGATGGATGGCGGGGTGCGTGAGCATGAACATGCATTGTGCCCGCTCCCCGGTCCGGTTGCCGCCCGGCGGACGGGCGGCCCGGATGCGGGCCACTAGAATCAAAACCCGGACCCGCCACAGCGACACCACCATGACCGACACCCATTCCCGCCCGATCAACGCCCGCAGCAAGAACATCACCGAGGGCAAGTCGCGCGCACCCAACCGCTCCATGTACTACGCCATGGGCTACGTGGAGAGCGATTTCCGCAAGCCAATGGTGGGCGTGGCCAACGGCCACAGCACCATCACCCCCTGCAATTCCGGCCTGCAGAAGCTGGCCGATGCGGCGGTGGCCGGCATCGAGGAGGCGGGCGGCAACGCGCAGATCTTTGGCACCCCCACCATCTCGGACGGCATGGCCATGGGCACCGAAGGCATGAAGTACTCGCTGGTCAGCCGTGAGGTCATCTCCGACTGCATCGAAACCTGCGTGCAGGGCCAGTGGATGGACGGCGTGCTGGTGGTCGGCGGCTGCGACAAGAACATGCCCGGCGGCATGATGGGCATGCTGCGCGCCAACGTACCGGCCATTTATGTCTACGGGGGCACCATCCTGCCCGGCAAGTGGAAGGGCCAGGACCTGAACATCGTCAGCGTGTTCGAGGCCGTGGGCCAGAACGCCGCCGGCAAGCTCAGCGACCAGGACCTGCGCGAGATCGAACAGCACGCCATCCCGGGCACCGGCTCCTGCGGCGGCATGTACACCGCCAACACCATGTCCAGCGCCTTCGAAGCGCTGGGCATGAGCCTGCCCTACTCGTCCACCATGGCCAACCCGCACGACGAAAAGCAGAATTCGGCACGCGAGTCGGCCCGGGTGCTGGTCGAAGCAATCAAGAAGGACCTCAAGCCGCGCGACATCGTCACCCGCAAGGCCATCGAAAACGCGGTGGCCGTGATCATGGCCACCGGCGGCTCCACCAACGCCGTGCTGCACTTTCTGGCCATCGCCCACGCCGCGGGGGTGGAGTGGACCATCGACGACTTCGAGCGCATCCGCCTGCGCACCCCGGTGCTGTGCGACCTCAAACCCAGCGGCAAATACCTGGCGGTGGACCTGCACCGGGCCGGCGGCATCCCCCAGGTGATGAAGACGCTGCTGGCCGCCGGCCTGCTGCACGGCGACTGCATCACCATCAGCGGCCAGACCATCGCCGAGGTGCTCAAGGACATCCCCGACGTGCCGCGCGCCGACCAGGACGTGATCCGGCCGATCGACCGGCCACTGTACGCCCAGGGCCATCTCGCCATCCTCAAGGGCAACCTGAGCCCCGAAGGCTGCGTGGCCAAGATCACCGGCCTGAAGAACCCGGTCATGACCGGTCCGGCCCGTGTGTTCAACGACGAGCAGTCGGCGCTGGCCGCCATCCTGGCCGGCCAGATCAAGGCTGGCGACGTGATGGTGCTGCGCTACCTCGGCCCCAAGGGCGGGCCAGGCATGCCCGAAATGCTGGCTCCGACCGGTGCGCTCATCGGCGCCGGGCTCGGGGAATCCGTCGGCCTCATCACCGATGGCCGCTTCTCGGGCGGCACCTGGGGCATGGTGGTTGGCCACGTGGCGCCCGAAGCAGCCGTGGGGGGCCTGATCGCCCTGATCGAGGAAGGCGACTCGATCACCATCGACTCGCACCAGCTGCTGCTGCAGCTCAACGTCGGCGACGACGTGATCGTGCGCCGCCGCGCCGGCTGGACGGCGCCCGCGCCTCGCTACACCCGGGGCGTGCAGGCCAAGTTCGCCTTCAACGCCTGCTCCGCCAGCCAGGGTGCGGTGCTGGACAACTACTGAACCGCAAGGCCATGAGCCGTCGCTCCCGTTCCGGCCTCCCGGGCGCTGACGGCCCGAACACCGGGCATCACCAGCCGGGAACCGGACGCGCGGCGGCTGGCCTTCTGCTCGCCCTGGCAACAGCCTTGCCTGCCCAGGCCGACCCGGCACTGGCCCGCGCCCGCAACTGCCTGACCTGCCACGCCCTGGAGGGCAAGGTGATAGGGCCGGGGTTCAGGGAAGTCGCCCGCAGGTACGCCGGCCAGGCCGACGCCGCGGACAAGCTGGCGGTGAAGATCGTCAAGGGCGGCGCAGGCTCCTGGGGGGTGGTACAGATGCCGGCGAACCCCCAGGTGAGCGAAGCAGAGGCCCGCCGACTGGCCCTCTGGATCCTGGGGCGCTGAGGCCACGCGCCAGCTCGGCGCGCACGCCGTCGCCTCGAACCGACCGGGGACCTGGCGGCACGGTAGCCCGCGCCGCCGCCCCGGCAGCACTCAGTAGGCCTGGCCCAGCTGGGTCAGGATTGCCGGGTTTTCCAGGGTCGAGGTATCCTGGGTGATGGCCTCGCCCTTGGCCAGCGAGCGCAGCAGGCGGCGCATGATCTTGCCCGAACGCGTCTTGGGCAGGTTCTCACCGAAGCGGATGTCCTTGGGCTTGGCAATCGGGCCGATCTCCTTGGCCACCCAGTCGCGCAGCTGCTTGGCAATGGCCTTGGCTTCGTCGCCACTGGGCATGGGCCGCTTGAGCACCACGAAAGCGCAGATCGCCTCACCGGTCAGGTCGTCCGGACGCCCCACCACCGCGGCTTCAGCCACCAGGTCGGTCTTGGCCACCAGGGCGGATTCGATCT
>VERU01000425.1 GCA_018882485.1 Rhodoferax sp.
GGCCGAGGCCAGACGCTTGTAAAGGTTGAGCCGGGTGTGGACGTCGCCGCAGTAGCTGTCGGGCAGCAGGGCCGGGGCGTGCAGGTTGATCTCGGTGCCACCGCCGAAGACGCCCGTGGGTGACAACAGGTCAGGCTCGCGGCCCGACCGCAGGGCCCGCACCGCCTCGGACAGCATCTCGTTGTAGAGCTGGAAACCCACTTCCATCATGTTGCCGCTCTGGTGGTCGCCCAGCACCTCGCCGGCACCGCGGATCTCCAGGTCGTGCATGGCCAGATAGAAGCCTGAGCCGAGTTCTTCCATCGACTGGATGGCCTCCAGCCGCTGGGCGGCCTGCTTGGTCAGGCCCTCGATCTCGGGCACCAGCAGGTAGGCGTAGGCCTGGTGGTGGCTGCGGCCGACGCGCCCGCGCAGCTGGTGCAGCTGCGCCAGGCCGAACTTGTCGGCGCGCGAGATCAGGATGGTGTTGGCGCTCGGCACGTCGATGCCGGTCTCGATGATGGTCGAGCACAGCAGCAGGTTGAAGCGCTGGGCGACGAAGTCGCGCATCACGCGCTCGAGCTCGCGTTCCGGCATCTGGCCGTGGGCGATGGCAATGCGCGCCTCGGGCAGCAGCTCGGCCAGCTTCTCGCGCCGGTGCTCGATGGTCTCGACCTCGTTGTGCAGGAAGTAGACCTGGCCACCGCGCTTGAGCTCGCGCAGCACCGCTTCGCGGATCACGCCTTGACCTTCGTTGCGCACAAAGGTCTTGATGGCCAGCCGTCGCTGCGGCGCGGTGGCGATGACCGAGAGGTCGCGCAGGCCTTCGAGGGCCATGCCCAAGGTGCGCGGGATGGGCGTGGCGGTGAGGGTGAGCACATCGACCTCGGCCCGCAGGGCCTTCATGGCCTCCTTGTGGCGCACGCCGAAGCGGTGTTCCTCGTCGATGATGAGCAGCCCCAGTCGGTGGAACTGCGTCTTCTCGCTCAGCAGCTTGTGGGTGCCGACCACGATGTCCACGGTGCCATCCGCAATGCCCTTGAGGGCTGCGCCGACCTCTTTGGCCGAGCGGAAGCGCGACACCTCGGCCACCCGCACCGGCCATTTGGCAAAGCGGTCCTTGAGGGTCTGGTAGTGCTGTTCGGCCAGCAGGGTGGTCGGCGCCAGCAGCGCCACCTGCCGGCCGCCAGTCACGGCGACGAAAGCGGCGCGCAGCGCCACCTCGGTCTTGCCGAACCCCACATCCCCGCAGACCAGCCGGTCCATGGGCCGCGGGCTGATCATGTCCTGGATCACGGCGTGGATGGCGGCCCGCTGGTCGGCGGTCTCCTCGAAGCCGAACTCGTTGGCGAAAGCCTCGTAGTCGGCCGGCGAGTACCGGAATGCGTGGCCCTCGCGGGCTGCCCGCCGGGCATAGGTGTTGAGCAGTTCGGCGGCGGTATCGCGCACCTGTTCGGCGGCCTTGCGCCGGGCTTTCTCCCACTGGCCGCTGCCCAGCCGGTGCAGCGGGGCCTCCTCCGCGCTGACGCCGGTATAGCGGCTGATCAGCTGCAGCTGGCTCACCGGCACATACAGCGTGGCCTTGTCGGCGTACTCCAGGTGCAGGAACTCCTGGGTCTCCTGGCTGCCGTCGGGCCGCAGGGCACCCAGTGCCAGCGACACCAGCCCCCGGTAGCGGCCGATGCCGTGCGCCGCGTGCACCACCGGATCCCCCAGGTTGAGCTCGCTCAGGTCCTTGATCAGGGCCTCGACATCGCTGACCTGTTCCTGCTTGCGCCGGCGGCGCGCCGTCGGCCCGGCCGAGAACAGCTCGGTTTCGGTGACCAGGTCGATGCCCGCCTCCAGCCAGCCGAAGCCGGCGGCCAGCGGTCCGACCACGATCCCCAGCCGCTCGCTGCTGGCCAGGAAGGCGGCCAGGTCGTCGAAGGCCGGTGGGTCGAGCTGGCTGGAGCGCAGGAAGTCCAGCAGGCTGCTGCGCCGCCCCTCGCTGTCGGCCAGCAGCAGCACCCGGTGCGGGGTGTTGCGCACATGGACCTTCAGGCGGCTCAGCGGGTCTTCGGCGCCGCGGGACACCGCCAGCGGCTCCAGCGCCAGGTAGCTGGTTCCCCAGGCCGGATCCGGCCCGTCCTGCGGCGTGGCCGGGCGCAGCGACCACTGCGGGTGGGCGTTGACCCGTGTGTAGAAAGCCTCGCTGTCGAGAAACAGCGCCTCCGGCGGCAGCACCGGCCGCTCGGGGTCGCCCTGCACCAGCCGGTGGCGCTCCCGCGTGTCCTGCCAGAAGTGGCTGAACGCCGCCTCCAGATCGCCATGCAGCACCACGCCGGCGTCGGCACCCAGGTAGTCGAACACGGTGGCCGTGTGCTCGAAGAACAGGGGCAGGTAGTACTCGATGCCGGCGGTGGCAACGCCCAGGCCCATGTCCTTGTAGATGCGGCTGCGCGTCGGGTCGCCTTCGAGCAGCTCGCGCCAGCGGCTGCGGAATCGGGCGCGCGCCGCTTCGTCCATCGGAAATTCCCGCCCGGGCAGCAGCCGGACCTCGGGCACCGGATACAGGCTGCGCTGGCTGTCGGGGTCGAAGCTGCGGATGCTGTCGATCTCGTCGTCGAACAGGTCCACCCGGTAGGGCATGGCGCTGCCCATGGGAAAGAGGTCGATGAGGCCGCCGCGCACCGCGTATTCGCCGGGGCTGACCACCTGGGTCACATGGCTGTAGCCGGCCAGCGTGAGCTGCGCCTTGAGAGCCGCTTCATCCAGCCTCTGCCGCACCTTGAAGTGGAAGGTGTAGGCCGCCAGAAAGGAGGGTGGGGCCAGCCGGTACAGCGCGGTGGTGGCGGGCATCAGCACCACGTCGGCGTGGCCCTCGGCGCCGGTGCGGCCGATGCGCCACAGCGTGGCCAGGCGCTCGCTGATCAGGTCCTGGTGCGGCGAGAAGGTGTCGTAGGGCAGGGTCTCCCAGTCGGGGAACAGCACACAGCGCAGGCCCGGCTCAAAAAACGGGATTTCCTCCAGCAGGCGCTGGGCGTCGGCCGCATCGGCCGTGACGATGGCGGTACGTCGTCCCGCAGCCGCCTCGCGCTGGGCCAGACGGGCCAGCAGCAGGGCATCGGAGGAACCGGGGGGGCGGGGCAGGGTGTGGCGTCGGCC
>VERU01000426.1 GCA_018882485.1 Rhodoferax sp.
ATGTGGGCCACCTGATGACCAACCCGGCCATCCTGTACACGGGCAAGGACAGCCAGGTGCGCGAGATCCCCGAAGGCATCCTGGACGCGGTGGTGACCACCACCATCGCGCTGCACGACCTCCAGCGCACCGGCAAGGACGCCATCCGCAACTCGCGCAAGGGTTCGGTCTACATCGTCAAGCCCAAGATGCACGGGCCGGCCGAGGTGGCCTTTGCAGCCGAGCTGTTCTCGCGCGTGGAAAAGCTGCTGGGCCTGCCCGGCAGCACGGTCAAGCTGGGCATCATGGACGAGGAGCGCCGCACCAGCGTGAACCTGAAGGCCTGCATCGCGGCAGCCGCCAGCCGCGTGGCCTTCATCAACACCGGCTTCCTGGACCGCACCGGCGACGAGATGCACAGCGCCATGCAGGCCGGCCCCATGCTGCGCAAGGGCGACATGAAGTCCAGCGCCTGGATCCAGGCCTATGAGCGCAACAACGTGCTGGTGGGTCTGGCCTGCGGCCTGCGCGGCAAAGCCCAGATCGGCAAGGGCATGTGGGCCATGCCCGACCTGATGAAGGCCATGCTGCAGCAGAAGATCGGTCACCCCCTGGCCGGCGCCAACACCGCCTGGGTGCCCAGCCCCACCGGCGCCACGCTGCACGCCCTGCACTACCACCAGGTGCAGGTGTCCGAGGTGCAGAAGGGTCTGGAAAAAGTCAAGGCCGGCAAGGAGCGCGAGGCGCTGCTGACCGGCCTGCTCACCATCCCGGTCACGGCCACCCCCAATTGGAGCGCAGCGGAAAAACAGCAGGAGCTGGACAACAACGCCCAGGGCATCCTGGGCTACGTGGTGCGCTGGGTGGACCAGGGCGTGGGCTGCTCCAAGGTGCCCGACATCCACAACGTCGGGCTGATGGAAGACCGCGCCACCCTGCGCATCAGCAGCCAGCACATCGCCAACTGGCTGCACCACGGCGTGGTGAGCGAGGCCCAGGTGCGCGAGACCTTCGAGCGCATGGCCGCCGTGGTGGACGGCCAGAACGCCGGCGACCCGCTGTACCAGCCCATGGCCGGGCACTTCGACACCTCCCGGGCCTACCAGGCCGCCTGCGACCTGGTCTTCAAGGGCCTGGCCCAGCCCAGCGGCTACACCGAGCCGCTGCTGCACGCCTGGCGGCTGAGGGTGAAGGCGGCTTGAGCGCCCGATAAAAACCGGAACCTGTGCCATACTGGCCCTCGGGGTGGGAGTCGCCACCGGAGGCTGCTGAGTTGTGTCCCAGGGGATGAAACTGCAATCCGAGGCCCAAACGCCGCGTCGTCTGGCGGCCATCGCGTTCGCCGACATCGTCGGCTGGACGCAGTTGATCGAACACGATGACGCGGGAACGGCGCACGCCTGGGGCTGGTTGCGGACCCAGCATCTGGAGCCGCTGGCGCGTCAGCACGGCGGGCGGGTGCTGAAGCTGCTCGGGGACGCCGTGGTGATCGAATTCGGCAGCACCGTGGAAAGCGTGAGATGGGCGGTCGGTTTTCAGCAGCGACTTGCGGAGTTGCGCGCAAAGAATGAATCGGCGCTGGAGATGCGCATCGGCGTCAGCGTGGAGGACGTGCTGCTGGACGACCTGGGGGATCTGGTGGGCGACGGTGTCAATGTGGCGGCCCGGATCCAGCAGCTGGCCTCCGCAGGCGAGGTGGTCCTGACGTCGGCGGTGCATGATTTCGTTGTTGGCAAGCTCCCGTTCACCTTCCGTGATCTCGGCCTGAAACAACTCAAGAACCGCAGCCGCTCGGTGCGCCTGTACCGCATCGAGGCGAACCCTGACGGCCCCGCCGGGAGTGCCGCTGCCCCGAGCCGCAGCGCCTCGGGCTTCGACAGCCGGCCGACGCTGGCGGTGCTGCCCTTCCGAATGGACGGGACCGGCGACGAGGACTACTTCGGGCAAGGCATGACCGAGGAGATCATCAGCGCCCTGGCGATGAACCGCTCCCTGCTGGTGATGGCCCGTGAGTCCACGCTGCGGTACAAGTCGCGGACCCACACCAGCACCGAGATTGCAGCCGAGACGGGTGTCCGCTACCTGATCGAGGGCTCCATCCGCCGGGCGGCACAGCGTCTGCGCATCTCGGCCAACCTGATCGACGCGACGACGGGCTGGGCGATCTGGTCGCGCAGTTTCGACGGCCGTCTGGACGATCTGTTCGAGTTCCAGGACGAAATCGCCACCAGCGTCGCGGCCACGGTCGACCCCCATGTCCAGCAGGCGGAAATCTCCCGCGTGCGTGAGCGGCCCACCGCCAGCCTGAACGCGTACGACTGCCTGCTTCGGGGATTGGCACTGCTCCACACCTTCGACCCGGCTGATTTTGCCGCCGCTGGCGGGATGTTCCAGCGCGCGATCGATCTCGACCCCCGCTACGCCCAGGCGCACGCCCACCTGGCCTGGTGGCACAACCTGCGGATCGGGGAGGCGCGCAGCAGCTCCGAGACCGAGGACCGCGCCCGAGCCGTCGAGCTGGCCCGGCGGGCTGTTGCGCTCGACCCGAACGACGCACTGGTGCTCTCGGTGGGCGGCCACATCGAGTCCTTTCTCAACCGGAAGTACCAGGCGGCGCTGGACATGTTCGGTCGTGCCCTGGCCCGGAACCCGAGCTCCGCATGGGCATGGTCCAGAAGCGCCACCACGCTGGCCTACCTGGGCCGTGGCGAGGAGGCGCTCGAGCGCATTCGCCGCGCCAAGCACCTGAGCCCCTACGACCCCCACGAATTCTCGTTCTGCACCACCGAAGGTACGGCCGAACTGGTTTCAGGCCGGTACGACAGAGCCCTGGATGCGCTGCACGAGGCCAGACGCCTGAGCCCGGGCTGCAAGGCCTCGCTGCGCCTGTTCATCGCGGCAGCGGAACTGGCTGGCGATACCGAACTGGCCCGGCAGCAGGCGGCCGAGCTGCTGGCCCTCGAGCCGGCTTTCTCGGTCACGAAGTTCGGCCAGTGGTACCCGCTGCAACCGCCCCATCTGGAGCGGTTGCTCGGGGCCTTGCGCAGGGCGGGCCTGCCAGAGTAAATCACTTTCAGCGGAGGGATGCGTCATGGGACAAGGACAAGGACAAGGACAAGGACAAGGACAAGGACAAGGA
>VERU01000427.1 GCA_018882485.1 Rhodoferax sp.
CCGCACACCCAGCCGAACGCTATGGATCCAGCGCAACCCTCAACGGCCACGCCAGATGGCTGGACGTCGCTGGGCGAATGCAGCAGGCCCCTCCTGTGCGTCTTCGGAAGCCAGCATGCGCTGATAGGCGTCCAACGTTCCGCTACGCATCCGAGAGTACGCCTCCTCCAGCGGCAACGTTTCCGTGGAGCGCCAGACCTCCAGCAAGGCAGCCAGGGCCAGGGGCGCAGCGGCTTTCAGTTGCTCAGCGAGTTCCCATGTGACCGACATCAGACCGTCGGCCGGTGCGACCCGGTTCACCAGCCCCCAGCGCAGCGCCTCGTTGGCGTCCATCCGACGGCCCGTGAGCATCAACTCCGCGGCGATAGCGCGCGGCAGACGCCTGGGCAGTCGGAGAACGCCACCGGAGTCAGCGATCATGCCCAGCCGCACTTCAGGCAGGGCAAACTCCGCCGAGTCGGCTGCAACGATCAGGTCAGCGGCGAGCGCCAACTCGAATCCGCCTCCAATCGCCAGTCCGTTCACCGCTGCGATGATCGGCTTGGTCCGACCGAACCACTCGGTCAGACCGGCAAACCCCCCAGGACCGTGATTCGCCGAAATAGACTCGCCCTCGGACGCAGCGTGAAGATCCCATCCTGCCGAAAAGAATCGGCCCGTGCCCGTGATCACGCCCACCCGGAGCGACGAATCCGCCTCCAGCCTGTCAAAGGCCCGGTAGAGCGCCAGACTGGTGGGCACATCGATGGCATTGGCCTTGGGTCGATCCAGGGTGACGAGCAAGACGCCATTGCGAACCTCGGCAGTGACCGGACTGCTCATGTGTCCTGCCCTCGATCGGCCAGCCGTATCCAGGCATCCAGAGCCACAACCCCTTGCCCCCGCGGCATCACCAGAACCGGATTGATGTCCAGTTCCAGCAAGCGGTCCCCGCGGTCGAGCCCCCATTGCGCAACGCGCAGGATCAGATCCACCAGAGCCGATGTATCGGCCTGGGGTCGGCCGCGCCATCCCTGCAGAACCGGCCAAACCCGGAGCGTCGACAGTGCCTGTCGCACGTCCAGCGGGGTGGTCGGCAGAAGCACGGTCACCGCGTCACGCAACACGTCAACCAGTATGCCGCCTGCACCCACCGTCAGGGTCACGCCGAACTGAGGATCACGCTGCAGGCCCAGAATCAGTTCGGCCACGCCACCTGTCACCATCCGCTCGACCAGAAAACGGTCTGTGAGCCCTGCCATCCGGGACATGGCAGCCTGGAGTTGAACGACGTCCCGCAGATCGACGGCAACCGCTCCGGCCTCGGTCTTGTGGACAAGGTCTTGGCGCATGGCCTTGAGAACCAGCGGAAATCCCAGGCGCTGCGCGCCTTCGATCACCGCCTCAGGCCCGACCACGATACCCGATGGCGCGGGTATGCCGCAGGCCGCGAGAACCTGTTTGCTGCTCACCTCATCCAGCACCCGCTCACTCGATTCTGCAATTCGGGGAAATGACTCGATCGGAACAGGATGGGGTACCTGATGCCGGACAAGACCAATGACCGAGGCCGCAGCAATGGCCGCCAGACCGTCACCCAATCCTTGCAAGGGAACAATACCGCTGGACATCAGATTCCGGGCTACCGACTCAGGCAAACCCTCGGGCAGCGAACTGACCACCATGGCCGCCTGAGCCCTACCGCTAGACGCCTGCACAAAAGCATCCAGGGTCACCCGCCACGAGGAGTCGTTGCAAAGGTCCTGGCGCGGAAAGTCAAGGACCAGTAGGTGGGCATCGAAATCGCAGTCCAGGATGGCCGAAAAACAAGCCCTTTGAGCCTCGGAGTCGCCCCAGATATAGGTGTGGTAATCCAGAGGATTCGTCAGGTGGACACGATCACCCAGGGTCCGGTAAAGCCGGTGCTGTACGGCCGCAGGCAACTCCGGCAACTCCACGCCCAGATCCTGGGCCAGATCGGCCACCAACGAAGCTTCGCCTCCGGAACAACTCGCTGACACCACCCGGCAACCCGTCAATCCTCCATGCACATGCACGATTTTCAGGGTTTCCAAAAAGGTGGGTAGATCATGCACCTGGGCGATGCCGTGGCGACGAAAGAAAGCCTCGTAAACCGCGTCGGGTCCAGCCAGGGAACTGGTGTGGCTCAACGTGATGCGGGCACCCAGGCTGGACCGACCGGCTTTCAGGGCGACCAACGGGACACCCTGTCTCAGGGCCCTCAGCGCCACTCTGGAAAATGCAACAGGATCGGGCAACGATTCCAGGTGCAAGCCGATCGCTGTGATACGGTCATCATCCAGCAGGGCATCCACCCAGAAATCCAGGCCGCTGCCCGCCTGATTGCCCACCGTGATCAGCATCGCCAACGGCAGGCCCCGTGTCTGCATGGTGAGGTTGAGCCCGATGTTGCCACTCTGAGCGAGCAGTGCACCGCCGCGATCCCGCGGTCGTCCACCATGCTGGTCGGGCCACAGCGCAACCCGGTCCAGATAGTTCAGCATGCCATAGCAGTTGGGGCCCAGCAAGGCCATGTGCGCGGATGCCGCCACGAGCCGATGCTGCAACAGCACGCCCGGGCCGCCGACTTCGGCAAACCCGGAGGCATAACACACCACGCCTCCGGCACCCCGCAAGGCGAGGGCTTCGACGAGTTCCACCGTGCTGACCGCGGGAACTGCTATGAAACTCGCGTCGGGTGGGCGTGGCAAGTCGGTCACCGAGCGGAAGCAGGGCTCTCCTCCCAGCTGGGTTCGATGGGGGTGGACAGGCCAGATTTCACCTGAGAATCCCAGGGCGCGGCAGCGTCGTACGACTTCAGCGGCCGGTTCGCCACCAAACACCGCGATCTCTCGGGGTCGCAGCAGCCGGCTCAACCCGGTCTGCGAGGTGTGGCAGACGGGTTGGCTCATCAGGCACCCAGCGGCCTGAGCATGGCACGGGAAATGATATGGCGCTGGATTTCACTGGTGCCATCCCAGATCCGTTCCACACGCGCATCTCGCCAGAACCGCTCGATGGGTAACGTGCCCATCAGACCCATGCCACCGAAGATCTGTACGGTCTGGTCGGTAACGCGTGCAAGCGTCTCCGTGGCGAACAACTT
>VERU01000019.1 GCA_018882485.1 Rhodoferax sp.
GAACGAATTCGCCCCGCTCCCGGTTCGGATCGGCGCGCAGCCAGTGGCCCAGTTCGGCAGCGGGCAGGGTATGGATCTGCTCGAACTGTTTGGTGAGTTCGCGTGCCACCGTGACGGGCCGTGAACCCAGGGGCGCCAGCGCCAGCGCCAGCGCCCCCACGCGGTGCGGGGCCTCCAGCAGCACCACGGCACGGGACTCGGCCGCCAGTTCGCGCACCGCCCGCTCGCGCTCGGCCGCTCGGCTGGGCAGAAACCCGGCGAACACAAAGCCGCCCGGCCCGCCGTCCGTCCCTGTCAGGCCGGCCACGCTCAGAGCGGTGGTCACACTGCTGGCGCCCGGCAGCGGCACGACCGGCAGGGCGACCGACTGCACGACGGCCACCAGCCGGGCACCCGGGTCGCTGATGGCCGGCGTGCCGGCATCGCTCACGTAGGCCACCCGCTGGCCCTGACGCAGGCGGTCGATCACCCGGTGAGCCGCCTCGGCTTCGTTGTGCTGGTGCACGGCCAGCAGCCGGCCGGGCGCGGCGTCGATGCCGTAGCTGCGCAGCAGGGCCTGCGTGTGGCGGGTGTCTTCGCAGGCCAGCGTGTCGGCCAGCGCCAGCAGGTGCAGTGCCCGCAGCGTGATGTCGGCCAGATTGCCGATCGGCGTGGCCACCATGTACAGGGCGCCGGCGGGATAATGCTGGGCGGCCGCAGCCTGCGCGGCGGCGCTGAGCGCAAGGGCGTAATGTGCAGACAAAAGGGCTTCCTCGTGGTGGGCAGACGGGCCGGGCGGCCAGCACCAAGCAACTCGGCGACGCGGCCGAGGATGCGGCGCTGGCCCATCTTCAGCGTGCCGGGCTGCGCCTGCTGCAGCGCAATTATCGGACCCCGGGGCGCGGCGGCGGCGAGATCGACCTGGTGATGCGGGCCCCGGACGGCACGCTGGTCTTCGTCGAAGTGCGCCAGCGCACCCGCACCGATCACGGCGGTGCCGGCGCCAGCATCAGCGCCACCAAGCGGCGGCGCATCGTGTACGCGGCGCGCCACTACCTGATGCGCCTGGCGAGTCCGCCGCCCTGCCGTTTCGATGTGGTGCTGCTGGAGCCCCAGGGCCTGAGCTGGCTGCCCGCCGCCTTCGACGCCGATGGATGAGCGGGCCTTGCGCCCGCACCGGTTGCGGCGACAGCGCCCGGGTATCATCCCGCCATGCTAGAGCAACGCATACAGCAACACTTCATCGACAGCGCCGATCTCAAGTACCAGGCGGCTGAGGCCCTGAGCAAACCGATTGCCGCCGCGGTGCAGGCGCTGCTGGCCTGCGTGACCAGCGGCGGCAAGGTGCTGGCCTGTGGCAACGGAGGCTCGGCGGCCGATGCCCAGCACTTTGCGGCCGAATTCGTGGGGCGTTACGAGCGCGAGCGGCCCGAACTGGCGGCCATCGCGCTCACCACCGACAGCTCGATCCTGACCGCGGTGGCCAACGATTACGACTTCCGGCGGGTGTTTTCGCGCCAGGTCCGGGCGCTCGGTCAGCCTGGCGATGTGCTGCTGGCCATTTCCACCAGCGGCAACTCGGCCAATGTGCTGGACGCGATCGAGGCCGCCCACGAGCGCGAGATGGTGGTGGTGGCCCTGACCGGACGTGGCGGGGGCCGGATGGCGCACACCCTGCGCGACACCGATGTGCACATCTGCGTGCCGCATGAGCGCACCGCGCGCATCCAGGAAGTCCATATTCTGGCCTTGCACTGCCTGTGCGATGCCGTTGATGCCCAACTGCTGGGCGAACCGGAGTGACCGCCATGATGAGGGGTTTGACGATGAAGAGCTTCCTGGGAAGCCGGCTGTTGCTGGCTGTCGCGCTGGGCAGCGCCCTGAGCGCCTGTGCGCCGGTGCTGGTCGGCGGCACGGTCATGACCGCGCTGGTGGCCACCGACCGCCGCACGTCGGGCGCCCAGCTGGAAGACGAGGGCATCGAACTGCGCGCCCAGAGTCGCCTGCGGGAAACCTTCGGAGACCGGGTTCATGTCAACATCACCAGCTACAACCGCCGCGTGCTGATCACCGGTGAAGTGCCCACGGCGCAGGACCCTCAGCGGGTGGAGCAGCTGGTGTCCCGGGTGGAGAACGTGAAGGGCGTGGTCAACGAGCTGGCGGTGCTGGGCAACACCACCCTGACGCAGCGCTCGACCGACACCCTGGTGACCGGGCGCGTGCGCGCGGGTCTGGTCGATGCGAAGGACCTTTACGCCAGCGCCTTCAAGGTCGTGACCGAACGCGGCACCACCTACCTGATGGGCCGGGTGACGCAGCGTGAAGCCGACCGTGCCACCGAGGTGGCGCGCTCCACCAGCGGCGTGCAGAAGGTGGTGCGGCTGTTCGAGATCATCACCGAGGAAGAGCTCAAGGCACTGATGCCCAAGCCGGCGCCCTGAATTCCACCGCGCGTACCGCCCCGGGGGGCGGATCCAGGCACCCGACCCGGGCCTACTTCAGTCGGGTGATCAGGCTGGAGGTGTCCCAGCGACGGCCGCCCGTCTGCTGCACATCGGCGTAGAACTGGTCAACCAGTGCCGTCACGGGCAGCCGGGCGCCGTTGCGTTTGGCCTCGTCGAGCACCAGACCGAGGTCCTTGCGCATCCAGTCCACGGCGAAGCCGAAATCGAACTTCTCCGCCACCATGGTCTTGCCGCGGTTGTCCATCTGCCAGCTCTGGGCGGCGCCCTTGCCGATCACCTCCAGCACCTGCACCATGTCCAGTCCGGCGCGCTGGCCGAAGGCGATGGCCTCGCTCAGCCCCTGAACCAGCCCGGCGATGCAGATCTGGTTGACCATCTTGGCCAGCTGACCGGCGCCGCTGGCACCCAGGTGGGTGAAAGCGCGGGAGTAGGCCAGCGCCACCGGGCGGGCCGCCTCGAACGCCGGGGCATCACCCCCGCACATGACGGTCAACAGCCCGTTCTGGGCACCCGCCTGACCGCCCGACACGGGCGCATCGACAAAGCTCAGCCCCTGCCCGCCAGCCTGCGCGTACAGTTCGCGCGCCACGGTGGCCGAGGCGGTGGTGTGGTCCACGAACACGCTGCCCGGCGCCATGCCGGCGTAGGCGCCGTCGGGGCCAAGCACCACGCTGCGCAGGTCCTCGTCGTTGCCCACGCAGCAGAACACCAGCTCGGCACCGGCTGCCGCCTCGCGCGGCGTCAGGGCATGCTTTTGGGCTGCAGGCCCCGTGAATTCTTGACACCATGCTACGGATTTAGTAGCGGTCCGGTTGTAAACCGTGACCTGGTGGCCGGCCCGTGCGAGATGGCCGGCCATGGGATAGCCCATGACGCCCAGGCCCAGAAAGGCAACGCGGCGGGAGGGAGTGGGTTCGTAGGTTCTGGGGTTGATGCTGCTCATGGGTTCAGACGATGGCCAGGTTTTCGGTGCCAGCGGTCAGATCCTGGGATCGGGCGCGCTGGCTGTTGAGTTTGATCTGCAGGCGCAGATCGTTGACGGAGTCCGCGTTGCGCAACGCGTCCTCGTAGCCGATCTGGCGCGATTCGAAGGCATCGAACAGCGCCTGATCGAAGGTTTGCATGCCGAGGTTGCGGCTCTTCTTCATGGTCTCCTTGATTTCCGTCACCTCCCCCTTGAAGATCAGGTCGGCGATCAGTGGGGAATTCAGCAGGATCTCCACGATGGCCGCCCGTCCCTTGCCGTCCTCCCGCGGCACCAGCCGCTGCGAGACCAGTGCCCGCAGGTTGAGCGAGAGGTCCATCAGCAGCTGGGCGCGGCGCTCTTCCGGAAAGAAGTTGATGATGCGGTCCAGGGCCTGGTTGGCGCTGTTGGCGTGCAGGGTGGCCAGGCAAAGGTGGCCGGTTTCGGCAAACGCCACCGCGTGTTCCATGGTTTCGCGGTCGCGGATCTCGCCCATCAGGATCACATCGGGCGCCTGGCGCAGCGTGTTCTTCAGGGCGGCTTCCCAGGATTCGGTGTCCAGGCCGACCTCGCGTTGCGTCACGATGCAGTTCTTGTGCGGGTGCACGAACTCGATGGGGTCTTCCACCGTGATGATGTGGCCGTGGGTCTGCTCGTTGCGCCAGTCGACCATGGCTGCCAGGGTGGTGGATTTGCCCGACCCGGTGGCTCCGACCAGGATGCACAGGCCCCGCTTGGCGGTCACCACATCCTTGAGCACCGGCGGTACACCCAGGCCGTCGATGGTGGGGATGGTGGTCGGAATGGTGCGCAGCACCATGCCCGCGTGGCCCTGCTGCACGAAGGCGTTCACCCGGAAGCGCCCGATGCTGGGTGGCGATATCGCGAAATTGCATTCGCGCGTGGCGTCGAATTCGGCAGCCTGCCGTTCGGTCATGACCGAACGCACCAGCGCTGCGGTCTGCTGGGGTGATAGCGGGTCGGACGACATGCGTGTCATCTTGCCGTGCAGCTTGATGGCCGGTGGAAACCCGGCGGTGATGAAAAGGTCGCTGCTTTTCTGGCTGAGCATGAGCTGCAGCAACTGGCGGATGAAATCGCCGGCCTGTTCCAGTTCCATGACGTGTCCCCCTGTCACCGCGTGCCGGTGGTTCAGACCCGGTCGCTCAGCCGGGCGCCGACCACCCGCAGGCGCAGCGACATCTTGCGCGCCAGCAGCGTCATCAGGCAGCCCACCAGCCCGGCGTCCACCGCCACCATGCGGTTCATCTGTTCGGCCGTCAGCACCGCGAGTTCGCAGTCGCTGCGGGTGATGCAAGCGGAAAACCGGCTGCCCCCGTCGAGCAGCGACATCTCGCCCAGCATTTCACCAGGCACCGCCTCGGCCAGGCGCAGCCGTTCTCCCCAGCTCTGGGTGCGTTCGACGGCCACTCTCCCCGACAGCAGGATGACCATGAAATCGCCCAGTTCATCCTGGCGTATCAGTTCCTGGTCGGGAGGCACGGTCACGAAATGCAGGAAATTCTTGAGACGGCCCACGGTCTGAGGCGTCAGCAGGCCCATGTGGCGGTCGGCCCCCCAGAGGGTGGTCAGCACCTTCATGCCCTTGGCCGGGCTCAGCGGACCGGCCGAAACTTCCTGGGCCCGCTGCGGCCACAGCACACGCCGGCTGTCCTGGGCGGCCACCGGCCCGGCATGGGTGAACAGGTCCGGGCCGGTCACCGGGGCCGGATCCAGGCCGACAGCCTGGCGCAGGCGTTGCAACAGCGGTTTCATCATGGTGGCTGGCGTGGGGGTGGGGGTCAGCCCGGGAAGTTTTCGGGGATCTTGGCCTTGGTTCGGGCCTCGGCCGGGGTGATGATGTTGCGCTTGACCAGGTCCGCCAGGTTCTGGTCAAGCGTCTGCATGCCCACGCTGTTGCCGGTCTGGATGCTGGAATACATCTGGGCCACCTTGGCCTCGCGGATCAGGTTGCGGATGGCGTTGGTGCCCAGCATGATCTCGTGTGCCGCCACCCGGCCCTGGCCGTCCTGGGTCTTGCACAGGGTTTGCGAAATCACCGCCTGCAGCGACTCCGACAGCATGGCGCGCACCATCTCTTTTTCTTCGGCCGGGAACACGTCGATGATCCGGTCGATGGTCTTGGCGGCGCTGGAGGTGTGCAGGGTGCCGAATACCAGGTGGCCGGTTTCGGCCGCCGTCATGGCCAGCCGGATGGTTTCCAGGTCCCGCATTTCGCCGACCAGGATCGCATCCGGGTCTTCACGCAGGGCCGAGCGCAGGGCCGAGGCAAAGCTCAGCGTGTGGGGCCCGACTTCACGCTGGTTGATCAGGCACTTCTTGGGCTGGTGCACGAATTCGATCGGGTCTTCGACGGTCAGGATGTGCCCGTACTCGTTTTCGTTGAGGTAGTTGACCATGGCCGCCAGCGTGGTCGACTTGCCCGAGCCGGTGGGGCCGGTCACCAGCACCATGCCGCGTGGCTTGAGCGCCAGATCGGCAAAGATCTTGGGCGCGTTGAGCTCTTCCAGGGACAGAATCTTGCTGGGGATGGTGCGCAGCACGGCGCCAGCGCCCCGGTTCTGGTTGAAGGCATTGACCCGGAACCGCGACAGGCCAGGGATCTCGAAGGAGAAGTCGACTTCCAGGAACTCCTCGAAGTGCTTGCGCTGGGAGTCGTTCATGATGTCGTACACCATGGCGTGCACCTGCTTGTGGTCCAGGGCTTCCACATTCAGGCGGCGCACGTCTCCATGAACCCGGATCATGGGCGGCAGGCCGGCCGACAGGTGCAGGTCGGACGCCTTGTTCTTGACGCTGAAGGCCAGCAACTGGGTGATGTCCACGGCGGGGCGATCCTTTGTTACGCTCGGCTGCATTATGACGACGATTGAACACAATTTGCAGGCGGTGCGGGCCCGTATCGAGGCGGCCTGCCGGGCCTGCGGCCGCGATCCGCAGTCGGTTACGCTGCTGGCCGTGTCCAAGACCTTTGGACTGGACGCCATCGCAGCGGCCCGGATCGCCGGGCAGCAGGCTTTTGGCGAGAACTACATCCAGGAGGCAGTGGGCAAGATCACGGTGCTGCAGCAGTCCCTGCCCGACGGCCTGCCAGCCCCGGTCTGGCACTGCATAGGCCCGGTGCAAAGCAACAAGACGCGCCTGGTGGCCGAGCATTTCGACTGGGTGCACACGGTGGACCGCCTCAAGACCGCGCAGCGTCTGAACGAACAGCGCCCGCAGGGGCTGGCGCCCTTGCAGGTCTGCATCCAGGTCAATGTGGATGGCGGCGCCAACAAGTCGGGCGTGGCGCCGCAGGAACTGGCCGAGTTGGCGCAGCACCTGACCGAGCTGCCGCGTCTGCGTTTGCGCGGCCTCATGAGCCTGCCCGAGCCTGCTCCCGATTTTGAAGCATCCAAAGCAGTATTCATGCGGGTTAGAGCCCTTTTTGATGCCCTGAATTCGCAGGGGTACGGGCTGGATGTGCTCTCCCTGGGCATGAGCGCCGACCTGGAGGCGGCCATCCATGCCGGCAGCACGCTGGTGCGGGTGGGCAGCGCCATCTTTGGAGCGCGCTCGCGCGCCGCCTGAACCGATCGGCTCCGGCGCCCGGGTTCAGTGCCAGGGCCGAGTGTCGGGGGCGCCGGGCTGGCGGTCCTGCACCCACTGGTGCAGGGCTTCGGCGGGCATCGGCCGGGCGATGCCGTAGCCCTGGGCCAGATGGCAGCCCAGCTCCCGCAGCCGCTCCACATGGGCCAGGGTTTCCACACCCTCGGCGATGACCTGGCGCCCGAAGGCCTCGGCCAGCGCGATGACCCCCTTGACGATGGACAGGTCGCCCTGATCGATCAGCATGTCGCGCACAAAGCTGCGGTCGATCTTCAAGGTTTCGGCCGGCAGCTGCTTGAGGTAGGTCAGCGAGGAATACCCGGTGCCGAAATCGTCCAGCGCGAACGAGATGCCCAGCGACTGGCAGGCCTGGATCACGCGGGCCACCTGCTCGGTGTTTTCCAGCTCGCTGGTCTCCAGGATCTCGAAGCTCAGGGGTTGGCTGCGGGCCAGCGGGTGCTGCGACAGGATGGCCGTGATGCGCTGCACAAAATGCTCGTCCTGCAGGTGGAACGCGTCGATGTTGACGCTGATTTCCAGGTCCAGGCCGGCCGAGCGCCAGCGCGCCGACTGCTCCAGCGCCCGTGCGATGACCCATTCGCCCAGCTGCACGCTCACCGGATGGTTCTTGGTGGTGGGCAGAAAGGCGCTGGGTTCCAGCAGGCCGCGCTCGGGATGCTGCCAGCGGATCAGGGCCTCCACCCCCACCACACGCCCGCTGCGCAGATCCACCTTGGGCTGGAAATGCAGCAGGAATTCGTCACGGTCCACGCCCTGCTCGATGCGGCCCAGCGACTCGCCGTGGGTGCGCACAGCCGATTCGTAGGCCACGTCGTAGAACTGGATGCGGTTTTTGCCCGCCTGTTTGGCCGCGTACATGGCCCGGTCCGCATGGCGTACCAGCTGCTCCGCATCGCCTTCGTCCATGGGGTAGATGGTGACGCCCACGCTGGCGCTGACCTGGACCTGGGTGGCTCCCAGCTGAACCGGCTCGGCACAGGCGCCCAGCAGCCGATCGAGCGCCGGTCGGCACTGCTGGGCCCGGTCCAGTTCCACCAGAACGATCACGAATTCGTCGCCGCCGATGCGGGCGATCGAGTCGCCCTCGCGCAGATTGGACTTGAGCCGGCGCGACAGCGTGACCAGCAACTGGTCGCCGGCGTCGTGCCCCAGCCGGTCGTTGATGGCCTTGAAGCCGTCCAGGTCCAGGAAGGCCACAGCCATCGACTGGTTGTGGCGGCGACAGGCCGTCATCGCCTGCCCGATGCGGTCGGACAGCAGCACCCGGTTGGGCAGCCGCGTGAGCACATCGAAATGGGCCACCACCTCGAGCTGGTCCTGGATGCGCTTCTGCTGGGTGATGTCGTGCAGGGCGCCCACGAAGCCATCCTCGATGCGCGCCAGCGACAGCTCGACCCACAGGGCCGAGCCGTTGGCGTGCAGGATGCGCATCACCCGGGGCCGCGGTTCCAGGGTCCGCTCAGCCCCCTGCAGCGCACCTTCGAACAGCGGCTGGTCTTCCGGCATCACCAGCTGGCCGAGCGAGCGCCCCAGCAGCGCGGAGGCCGGGATGCCCGTGAGCCGCTCACACGCCTTGTTGAGGAACAGCACGCCGCCGGAGGTGTCGAGTTCAAACACGATCTCGGCCAGCAGCTCGATGCGCTGGCGCATGCGCCGCTCGCTGGCCACCAGCGCCTCCACCAACTGCGTGGTGGCCGAGGCCTGCAGGTCGTGGAGCAGCGTGGAGGTGGGCATGCGGTGGTTTAGATGACCTCGGTGCTGTTGATCACCGAGGCGTACAGCGGGAATACGCTGTGGCAGAAGAAGGCTTGTTCCGTGGCGGTGCGGGCCGAGCAGCAATCGGCCAGGATGTGCACGGCGTAACCGCGTTCATAGGCTGCCCGACCGGTGGAATCGATGCACAGCGAGGTCACCATGCCGGCCAGCAGCACATCCCGGATGCCGCGGCCATCGAGCACCTGTTGCAGCGCCGTGTCCGAGAAGGCGTTGAACCCGACCTTGCCGCGCACATACTGGATGCGGTCGCCAAAGGTGGCGAGCTGCGGGATGTTGTCGGCTCCCGGCGTGCCCAGGGCGAAGGCCCCCGACTGCTTGATGGAGTGCAGGATGCCGGACGGGCTGGCCAGCGCCCGGTAGTCCGGCGTGAGCACGATGGGCGTGGAGATCAGCGTGGCGGGCGTGTCCACCAGCCGCCCGATCAGCGCCAGCGTGTTGGCCAGCACCTCGTCCACCCGTCCTGGCTCCTCGGCCACGCTGCGCAGGATGCCGTCCGGCGCGAAGTAGTCGTTCTGGTAACCCACCAGGATCAGGGCCGTGTGCTCGAGGTTCATGGGGCGACGTGGGCGTGTAGAGAGGGAGGATGCGCGAACCCGGGATGATAGCCCCGGTGGGGCGATCGTGCACCCTCCTGCAGGTTCAGGTGGCCTGTGCGCGTTGCAGCCGCAGAACGGTGCGTCGCTCACCCACCCGCAGGCCGCGCGCGTTGGTCAGCACACGGGCACGCCAGGCGGCCAGTTCCAGCCGTTGGACGTCGTCCAGCCACCCCAGCTGGTCCAGCACCTCCACGGTTGCGGCGAACAGCGCGGGCTTGTTGCCGTCGATCACCTTGATGGCCAGCGCCTGGCCCCGGCTGCGACTGCCCAGCACCTGCACGCCATCGGCGCCGACCTTGCTCACCCAGTCGCCCCGCCCGGCCTGCATGAAGGCCAGGTCGTTGCGGCCGGTGCCCGACACCATGTCGGGATGGGTGGTCATGGCCTGGGCCAGCAGCGCAAAGCTGGCACCGAACTCGGGGTCCCGTTCTCCGCTGGCCAGGCGGGCATAGCCCTGCGCGAGCCGGGCCAGCGGCAGCGCGTAATTGGGCGCCGAACACCCGTCGATGCCCATCCGCAGTGCCGAAACCTCGGTGCCAGTGGCCCGTGCCACATGGTCGCGCACGGCCTGTTGCAGCGCATGGCCGGGCTCGATGTAGTCGTCGGTGGACAGGCCATGCTGCACGCAGTAGGCCAGGAAACCGGCATGTTTGCCGCTGCAGTTGTTGTGCCGTTCGTCGAACTGCAGGCCCGGTGGCGGAGCCTGGTCGAGTTGCCCGTAAAGGCCGGGCACGTGGCAGCCGCAGCGCAGCGCCCGGTGGGTCAGCCCAGCTTTCTCCAGCATGCCCTGGGCCTGGGCCACGTGGGCTTCTTCCCCGTTGTGGCTGGCGCACATCAGGGCGACCTGCGGCAGCGAGAAGCCGAAATGGGCCGGTCCGCCGGCCTGCACGAATGGCAGCGCCTGCAGTGCC
This sequence comes from Rhodoferax sp., assembly GCA_018882485.1. GTDB lineage: Bacteria > Pseudomonadota > Gammaproteobacteria > Burkholderiales > Burkholderiaceae_C > Rhodoferax. The sequence continues at coordinate 10,322 of VERU01000019.1, forward strand.
TTGAGCGTGGAGCGGGAAAACGTCAGCCAGTTCGGGTCGCCGGCCTGTGCCAGCAGGCGCCCGGTCGCATCGACCACGGCCACCGCCCCGAAATGCAGGCATTCCAGGGTGCCGCCGCGGCTCAGTTCGACCAAAGGGACCAAGTTCATAGGGCATCTCCTTGCAAGGCGGTACCGGCACCGCGAGGCCCGATGTTCGCACGGGTGGCGTCTGGCAGGCCCGGTCAGGTTCGGCTGCGGGTTGGGGCGGCGGCCTGTGGCGCCGGGATGGACCCGCCCCCCCTGCGGCACAATCGCCGGCACAGGATTTCGCCTTGGAGCACGCCGCATGAATGCACCTTCCAGCCCCGACCCCGGTGATGGGGTTCCAACGGTTGCAGACCCGCTGGCCAGTCCGCCTGGGGCCGAACTGGCCGTGGCGCTGCGCGGGCCGGTGCTGTGGCTGACCATCCAGCGCGAAGAGCGGCGCAACGCCATCAGCCATGGCGTGATCGCAGCCATGGCCGCAGCCATCGCCGCCGCGCAGGGGCGGCGTGACATCCGGGCCATCGTCATCACCGGAGCGGGCAGCAAGGCCTTTTGCGCCGGTGCCGACCTGCAGGCCGCCCAGGCCTTCACCACCGATTACTCCGAGCCCCAGGGTCATGTGGCCCGGCTGCTGCGGGTGGCCCGCGCCAGCACCCTGCCGCTGGTGGCGCGCGTCAATGGCAGCTGCATGGCCGGCGGCATGGGGCTGTTGGCCATGTGTGACATGGCGGTGGCCGCGCCGCATGCCCTGTTTGGCCTGCCGGAGGTCAAGGTGGGCGTGTTTCCGGCGCAGGTTCTCAGCGTGCTGCAGCACCTGATCCCGCGCCGCCGGCTCGCCGAAATGTGCCTGACCGGCGAGCCGATCACCGCCGCGCAGGCGCTGGACTACGAGCTGGTCAACCATGTGGACGAAGACCTGGACGGGCGGCTGCAATGGCTGCTCGACCGCATGCTGGACAAGTCGCCCGCAGCGCTGCGGCGGGGGCTCTACACCATGAAGGCGATCGAGGCCATGGCCTTCGAAGAGAGCATGTCCTTCACCGAAAGCCAGATCGCGCTGTTCACCCTGACCGACGATGCCCGCGAAGGGCAGCTGGCTTTCCAGCAGAAGCGCAAGCCGCAGTGGGTGGGCCGGTGAGCAGCGCCTTTGATTACATCGTGGTCGGGGCCGGCACCGCCGGTAGCCTGCTGGCCAACCGATTGTCCATGGACGGGCGTCGCCGGGTGCTGCTGATCGAGGCCGGCCGGCGGGACGATTACCACTGGATCCACATCCCGGTCGGCTATCTGTACTGCATCGGCAATCCGCGCACCGACTGGCTGTACCGCACCGAGCCCGATGCCGGGCTCAACGGCCGTTCGCTGCGCTACCCGCGTGGCAAGGTGCTGGGGGGGTGCAGCAGCATCAACGGCATGATCTACATGCGGGGCCAGTCGCGCGACTACGACGGCTGGTCCGAACTGACGGGCGATGCGGCCTGGCGCTGGGACCAGGTGTTGCCTTACTTCCGTCTGCACGAAGACCACCACGGTGGCGCCGGGCCTCATCACGGCGCGCGCGGCGTGGTCGAGCCGCAGGTGCAGCAAGACAGTCCTTATGGCCGCCTGTTGCGGGGCCGGCAGGCCGGGGGTGAATGGCGCGTCGAGCAGCCTCGCGTGCGATGGGCCATCCTGGACGCCTTCGCCGAAGCGGCCCAGCAGGCGGGCATTCCGGCCACACCGGATTTCAACCGCGGTGACAACGAAGGGGTGAGCTATTTCGAGGTGAACCAGAAGGCCGGCTGGCGCTGGAACACCGCCAAAGCCTTTCTGCGGCCCACCTGTTACGGGCGCCCGAATGTGGAAATCTGGACCTCGGCCCGGGTGTCGCGGCTGGTGCTGGACCGCCAGCCCGATGGCAGTCTGCGCTGCAGCGGCGTGCAGGTCTGGACTGGGCAGGAGATGGTGACGGCCACGGCCAGCGCCGAGGTGGTGCTCAGCGCCGGCAGCATCGGGTCGGTACAACTGCTGCAGCTTTCGGGCATCGGTCCTTCTGCCGTCCTGCAGCAGCACGGCGTGCCGGTGGTGCACGACGCCCCAGGCGTGGGCGCCAACCTGCAGGACCATCTGCAAATCCGTTCGGTGTACCAGGTGCAGGGGGTCTCCACCCTCAACACCCGTGCCCGATCCTGGCTGGGCCGGGCCGCCATCGGTCTGGAGTACGCCCTGCGGCGTACCGGGCCCATGAGTATGGCGCCCTCGCAGCTGGGTGCCTTCACCCGCAGCGACCCGGCCCGGCCCTGGTCGAACATCCAGTACCACGTGCAACCGCTGAGCCTGGATGCCTTTGGCGAGCCCCTGCACCGCTTCAACGCGTTCACCGCCAGCGTGTGCAACCTCAATCCGACCAGCCGCGGTACGGTGCACATCACCAGCCCCCGGTTTGAGGATGCGCCGCGCATCAGCCCCAACTACCTCGCCACCGAGGAGGACCGACGGGTGGCCGCCGATTCGTTGCGGGTGACGCGGCACATCGTGTCGCAGCCGGCGTTGGCGCGCTACCGCCCGCAGGAATTCAAACCCGGGGTCCAGTACCAGACCGACGACGACCTGGTCCGGCTGGCGGGCGACATCGCCACGACCATCTTCCATCCGGTGGGCACCACCCGCATGGGTCGGGCGAGCGACCCGATGGCGGTGGTGGATGCCCGCTTGCGCGTGCTCGGGCCCGGCCCCGGCGGCCGGGTGCATGGACTGCGGGTGGCCGATGCCGGTGTGATGCCGGTCATCACCAGCGGCAACACCAACGCGCCCACCCTGATGATTGCCGAGCGGGCTGCCCAGTGGATGTTCGAGGACGCCAGTCGGGGGTAAGCCCCTACGGACAAATCCCGATGCCCGCTGCGGGAGCCCGCGCGTACAGTCGCGTCACTCACTCGGGCTGCAGGCCCATCAGAGGTGGGGACCCCAGGAGATGCGCCGCCCACGGCGTCTGCAGGGCCGTCGGCGCCTCCGCGCCCTAGCCCAAAAAAACACCGGCCACCCCGGTGTTTTTTTATGTCCAAATCGGCCTTCAAGCCTTGTTCCTATTGGGTTTCTAGCTATTGTTTTGGTAGCTATTTGAAACTCCTTGCGGTGCGACAATGCCGCCATGGAATGGTTCATCGTCACGGTTGCCTCGCTGTTGGCGGGTTTCATCGACTCCATCGTCGGCGGCGGTGGCCTGGTGCTGGTG
>VERU01000428.1 GCA_018882485.1 Rhodoferax sp.
ACCCATCGCTGATTCGATCGATCGGGAGATGGCTCCCGGACCGGCGGTCCGCAGCGACGACGAGATCGTCGAGTTTGTCCGCAGCCAGGGGGCAACGACATTTCATCTGGTCGGCACCTGCAAGATGGGGATGGATGCCTTGTCCGTCGTCGATGAACGCCTGCGCGTGCGAGGCGTTCCGGGCCTGCGTGTCGCTGATGCATCGATCATGCCCATGATCGTTTCGGGCAACACCAGCATTCCCTGCATGATGATCGGCGAGAAGTGTGCCGACATGGTGCTGGAGGATTGCTCGGCAGACATTGACCTGCCCGCCCCGTTTCCCACCTAGCAACTACTCAGCTCTCAGGAGGCACCATGCTGCAATTCCCCCGTCGATCCATTTCCAGCGCCATCGCTGCCCTGGCCATTGTCGCCAGCGCACCCCTGCTTGCCGCACCCATCTGCGCCGACAAGGCGATCAAGATGGTCATTCCGCAGCCGGCAGGCGGCGTCGGCGACGTGGTGGCGCGCATCATCGGCGAGAAAGCCGCCTTGCTGCTGGAGCAGCCGATGATCTACGACAACCGTCCTGGTGCATCGACCACCATCGGTACTGCATTGGCGGCGGCCGCGAAGCCGGACGGATGCACGTTGCTGCACATGACGACGACGGCCGTGGTGGCATCGGCCATCCGCGACGCCCTGCCCTACAACATCGAACGCGACCTCGTGCCGGTCGTCGGCATCGGCTCGTTCCCGTTGGCCCTGACCGTGCTGGAGTCGTCGAAGTTCAAGACGGTGGCTGATCTGATCGCCGCCGCGAAGGCTGGCGACGGGCTCAACTACTCGACCGGCGGCACGGGCAGCATGGGACATCTCAGTGCATTGCGCCTGCTCCGCGAGTCCGGAACCAAGGGCACCCACGTACCCTACAAGGGCAATGCACCGGCGCTGCAGGGACTGCTTGCTTCCGACGTCCACTTCATGTTTCCCTCGACCTTCGAGGCGCTCCCGCTGCAGCAGGGTGGAAAGGTCCGTGTGCTGGCTGTTACCTCCGAGTCGCGCCTGCCATCCTTCGCCCAGGTGCCTACGATGAAAGAGCTGGGGTTCGCCGACTTCGCGCCGCGGATCTGGTACGTCTTTCTCATGCCGACTGCCACATCACCCCAGGTGGTTCAACGGGTCCAGGAGGCCTTTGCCAAGGCACTTGCCGACCCCGCGATAGCGGCCAACCTGAACGCGAGGGGCTTCATCACCGAGGTTCGCAACTCCGCCGAGGCAGCCACCTTTCTGAGGACGGAATCTGCCCGCTGGAAGAAGGTTGTGCAGGACAACGGCATCAAGAGTCTGGATTGAGATGCCGTAGCCGCGCGTCGACGACGCTCGCCGCGCGGCATATCTGCTGGTGCAGACTCCCTCAGTCCTCCCGGAAGGTCGCTTCGCGCTTCTTGCGGATGGAGGGCAGCGCCACCACCGCGACCATCACCACCGTGGCGATCAGGAGACCCGCCGATAGTGGTCGTGTCAGGAATGCCGTCCATGAACCACTGGATACCAGCAACGCGCGGCGCAGATTCTCTTCCATCATCGGCCCCAGGATGAATCCCAGCAACATGGGGGCCGTCTCGCATTCCAGCTTGTAGAAGACGTACCCGACCAGCCCGAAAAGGACACCCATGTAGATGTCGAAGTTGTTGTTATTCAACGTGAACAGGCCAATGCAGCTGAACACGATGATGGCCGGGTACAGGACACGATAGGGCACGGTCAACAGTCGGATCCAGATGCCGATCAGGGGCAGGTTCAGGATGACCAGCATCAGATTGCCAATCCACATGGAGCAGATCAGACCCCAGAAGAGCTGAGGGTTGCTGGTCATCACCTGTGGCCCAGGCGCGATCCCCTTGAGCATCATGGCGCCGATCATCAACGCCATCACCGAATTGGGTGGTATGCCCAACGTCAGCATCGGGATGAAAGACGTCTGGGCGCCAGCGTTGTTCGCGGACTCGGGGCCGGCCACACCACGAATGTCGCCATCGCCGAATCGACCGTTCGGCCCGGCCAAGCGCTTCTCCATGGTGTAGGAGGCGAAGGACGCCAACAGCGCGCCGCCGCCTGGCAATACCCCCAGGACCGATCCGAGGGCAGTGCCCCGCAGCACGGAAGGCGCCGCCAGGATGAAGTCCGCCTTGGTCGGCCACAGCCCGCGCACGTCCTTGGTGAAAACGTCCCGATGCTCCGAAGGTCGGCCAAGATTGGCGACGATTTCGCCAAACCCGAACATGCCCATGGCGATCGCGACAAATCCTATGCCGTCCGTCAGTTCAGGGATACCGAAACTGTAGCGGGCCACGCCTGAGATGGCGTCGGTGTTGATCTGTCCCAGCAACAGCCCGAGGATGATCATCGCGACTGCCTTGATCAGGGACCCGGAGGCCAGGATGACCGCACCCACCAGTCCCAGCACCATCAGGGAGAAGTACTCGGCCGGACCGAATTCAAAGGCCAGCAAGCGCAATGGCGGAGAAAAGGCCGCAACGATGATGGTTCCAACCGTCCCGGCAAAGAATGAGCCCAGCCCGGCGGCTGCGAGCGCCGCCCCGGCGCGCCCTTGGCGCGCCATCGCGTGGCCATCGATTGCCGTCACGACGGAACTCGCCTCGCCCGGGATGTTGATCAGAATCGCCGTAGTCGAGCCGCCATACTGCGATCCGTAGAAGATGCCTGCCAGCATGATCAGGGCAGATGTCGCATCCAGTGTGTAAACGGTCGGCATCAGCATGGCGATCGTCGCCGTCGGTCCGAGCCCCGGGAGGACACCAACGAGTGTCCCCATCAACGCGCCGAGCAGGGCGTAAAGCAGGTTGGACCATGTCAGGGCGACGCCGAAACCCAGCGACAGGTTGTTCAGGAGATCCATTGACCAGCCCCTCTCATCCGGCAACCTGGACCAACATCGGTGGCCAAACCGGGATCAGCAAGCCCAGCGCCGTGATGAAGATGACCCACGACAGCACAGTGACGACAACAGCACAGATGACGCTGTCACGCAAGGAGTACTCGTCGGAAGCGACGCTGGATACCAGAACCAAAA
>VERU01000429.1 GCA_018882485.1 Rhodoferax sp.
TTGCCCAGGATGTCGCGCACCGCGCCCGCCTCGACGATGCGCCCGGCGTACATCACCACCACGCGGTCGGCCATCTCCGCAATCGCGCCCATGTCGTGGGTGATCAGCATCACGGCCGTGCCGGTGCGCTCGCGCAGTTCGGAGATCAGGTCGAAGATCTGCGCCTGCACGGTGACGTCCAGCGCGGTGGTGGGCTCGTCGGCGATCAGCACGTCAGGCTTGCAGGCCAGCGCCATGGCGATCATCACGCGCTGGCGCATGCCGCCGGAGAACTCGAAGGTGTAGCGGTCCACCGCCGCCTCGGGGTTGGGGATCTCCACCTGCCCCAGCAGTTCCACGCAGCGCGCACGGGCGCGCGCCTTGTCCATCTTCAGGTGCAGTTGCAGCACCTCCATGATCTGGTTGCCCACGGTGTGCACCGGGGACAGCGAGGACATGGGCTCCTGAAAAATCATGGCGATCGTCGCGCCACGCACCGCACGGATTTCCTTGCTGCGCGGGTGCAGGCTGGCCAGATCCACCTTGCGGCCGTCGGGCATGCGCAGCACCATGGCTCCAGAGACGATGCGCCCGGGCTCGTCCACGATCTGCAGGATGGAGCGCGCGGTCACGCTTTTGCCGCTGCCGCTCTCGCCGACCACGCACAAGGTCTGTCCGTATTCGACATCGAAGGAGACGCCATCAACGGCCTTGACCACGCCATTGCGCACAGCGAAGTGGGTGTGCAGATCACGCACCGACAGCAGCACCTTGTCGCCGCCTTGCATTTCAGAATGGGCTTGTGTCATTTGTTGTAGGGGTCGGAAGCGTCACGCAGGCCATCGCCAAGGAAGTTCAGGGCAATCACCGCCAGCACCACCATGGCACCGGGTGCAAACAGCCACGGCGCGGTGGCGATGGATCGGATGTTTTGCGCCTCGCGCAGCAGCACGCCCCAGGAAATGGTGGGGGGCTGCAGCCCCAGGCCCAGGAAGCTCAGCGAGGTCTCGGCCAGGATCATGGCCGGCACGGCCAGCGTGATGGAGGCGATGATGTGGCTGGCGAAGCTGGGCAGCATGTGGCGAAAGATGATGCGCGACTCGGACACGCCGTCGAGCCGCGCGGCGGTGACGAACTCTTCGGTGCGCAGGCTCAGGAAGCGGCCGCGCACCACCCGGGCCAGCTGGGCCCAGCCGGTGAGCGAGAGGATCACGGTGATCATCATGTAGTTCAGGGTGGCGGGCCAGTTCTGCGGCAGGGCCGCCGCCAGCGCCAGCCAGATCGGGATGGTGGGCAGCGACAGCACCAGTTCGATCACCCGCTGGATCACGAAGTCGGTGCGACCGCCGTAGTAGCCCGAGATGCCGCCCAGCACCACGCCCAGCAGCAGCGACAGGAAGACGCCCATCAGACCGACCGACAGCGAAATCTGCGCGCCCACCATGATGCGGCTGAACACGCAGCGCCCCAGCCGGTCGGCCCCGAACAGGAACACCGGCTGGCGGGCCTCCTCGGTGCCCAGCCAGTGGGTGCGACTCTCGAACAGGCCCAGCACCGAGTAGCTGTAGCCTTCGGCGAAGAAGCGCAGGTAGACCTTGCGCGAGGGGTCCTCGGCATAGACCGAGGCCAGGGTCACCGGGTCGCGCTTGAGCACCGACGGATGGATGTAGGGCCGCAGCGACCAGCTGCCGTCCTCGGCGGTGTCGATCAGGTGCAGCGTCTGTGGCGGGTGGAAGACGAAACGCCGGTTCTGCTGCTCGGGGTCGTTGATGGCGAAGAAGCCCGGCACCACGGCGATGAGGTACAGGCCGATCACCACCACCAGGCCCATCATGGCCAGGCGGTGCTTCTTGAAGGCCCACCAGACCAGCTGCCACTGGGAGGCCACGGCCAGGCGACTGGCCGACGCGGCCGATGCGGCGTCGGCTGTGGAGAGGCTGGCATCGGTCATGCGCTGCGGCCTTTCATTCGAGACGGATGCGCGGATCGACCAGCGCGAGCAGGATGTCGCTGATCAGCGACCCGAGCACGGTCAGCGAACAGATCAGCAGGATGAAGGCGCCGGCCAGGTACATGTCCTGGCTCATGAGCGATTGCAGCAGCAGCGGACCGGCGGTGGGCAGACTCAGCACGATGGCCACGATGATGGACCCCGACACCAGGTTGGGCAGCAGCCAGGCGATGGTGGAGATGAACGGATTGAGCGCCAGGCGCATCGGGTACTTGACCAGCAGCGTCAGCTCCGACAGGCCCTTGGCCCGTGCCGTGGTGACGTAGGGCCGGTGCAGTTCGTCGAGCATGTTGGCCCGCATCACGCGGATCAGGCTGGCGGTGCCCGAGACGGCCAGGATGACCACGGGAATCCACAGGTGCTGCAGAAAGTCCACGAATTTGGCCCAGCTCCAGGGCGCGTTCTGGTAGGCCTCGGAGAACAGTCCACCCACGCTCTGCCCGAAGTGCACTGCCGCCACGTACATCAGCACCAGGGCCAGCAGAAAGCTGGGCACGGCCAGCCCCAGAAAGGACAGGAAGGTGACGGCGTAGTCGCCGATCGAGTACTTGCGCACCGCCGAAAACACCCCTACGGGGAGGGCGATGCCCCAGGTCAGCAGCAGGGTGGAGAAGGTCAGCACCAGCGTCAGCGCCATGCGTTCCCAGATCAGTTCGGACACCGGCTGCTGCCACTCGAAACTCAGGCCGAAATCCCCGCGCAGGATGATGTTGGAGATCCATTTCCAGTACTGGACCATCAGCGACTGGTCGAGCCCGAATCGGGCCCGCAGGTCGGCCGCCGTCTGCCGGTCGACCACTTCGTTGGAGGCCGCCAGCGTGGCAATGTAGGTCGTCACGTAGTCGCCCGGGGGCAACTGGATCAGCACGAAGGACAGGAAGCTGACCGCCAGCAGGAAGGGCAGCATCCAGACCGCGCGCATCAGGATGAATCGGAGCATGGGGAACTTTCGGACGGGGCGGTGGCGCAGGCACCCGCCCCCGGCCGGCCCGGGGCCGGCTGGGGACGGGGTTCAGGCCGCAGTCTTCAGCCGCGGAAGAAGAACTGCTGCGGCAGGGCCGGTCCCGGGTTCGGCCAGGACCAGGC
>VERU01000020.1 GCA_018882485.1 Rhodoferax sp.
GCGCCTGGCCGGCCTGGGCCAGCAGCCGCTGGACATTTTGCGGCGCTGCGGGCTGGTCGACCTTCTGGGCCCGACCGCCCTGCACCCGGACCTCGACCGCGCGCTGGACGCCTGCCTGCACCGATAATGGCGTGCAGTCCGACACGCACCGACCATGAGTATTTTTGCCCGCCCCCACTACCGCTCCGACGCCACGAACTTCATCGACTCGCTCAAGCAGCGCGACCCCGCCCTGGAAGCCCGGCAACGCCAGGGGCGCGACCTGCTCTGGGACCGTTGGGTCGACCGGCGGGTCTGGGAGGATTTCCGCCGGGCGCGGGTGCCCCAGAAGCCCTACGTCTACCAGACCGAGCGGACCGAAGGCAAGGAATAAAATCGCGCTCCAGCCCTTTATTCACAAGGGTTTTAAGCTATGAATTCAGGAGCATCCGGTGGATGATGCGCCCGAGGTGGTCGACCATGTGGCCGTTGCACGGCTGTATGGTGAACCTCTGTTCACCCTGCCCAACGACCTGTATATCCCGCCGGACGCGCTGGAGGTCTTCCTGGAGGCGTTCGAGGGGCCGCTCGATCTGCTGCTTTACCTGATCCGCAAGCAGAACTTCAACATCCTCGACATCCCCATGGTGGGCGTGACCCGCCAGTACCTCAGCTACGTCGACGATATCCGCAGCCACAACCTGGAGCTGGCGGCCGAGTACCTGCTGATGGCCGCACTGCTCATCGAAATCAAGTCGCGCATGCTGTTGCCCCCGCGCCGGTCGGCCGAGGGCGCAGAACCCGAAGACCCCCGGGCCGAACTGGTGCGGCGGCTGCTGGAGTACGAACAGATCAAGCTGGCGGCCGCCCGCCTCAACGAGCTGCCGCAGCTGGGCCGGGATTTTCTCAAGGCCCAGGTCTTCATCGAACAATCTCTGCAACCGCGCTTCCCCGAGGTATCGGTGGGTGAACTGCAGCAAGCCTGGCGGGATATCCTGCAACGGGCCCGACTGGTGCAGCACCACCGGATCACCCGGGAACAGCTGTCGGTCCGCGAGCACATGAGCCTGGTGCTGCGCCGGCTGCAAGGACGCCGGTTTCTGGAGTTCGAGGCCCTGTTCGATCCGGCGAAGGGCGTCGCCGTGCTGGTGGTGACCTTCATCGCCCTGCTCGAACTCGCCAAGGAATCGCTGATCGACATCACGCAGGCCGAGGCCTACGCGCCCATTTACGTCCGACTGGCCTACACCCCCACCTGAGCGCCCTGATGCGCTGGGGAAGGCAGCCCGAGACCCGCCTCGGTGGCAGGCTCGCGCATCATGAGACCGGAGACCGCCTCTCTCGGGGAGACCCGGCCGTCGAGCACGGCGACCACCGCGTTGACGATCGGCATGTCCAGACCGAGCTGGCGGGCCCGCTGCAGCACGGTCCGCGCGCTGTACACGCCCTCGGCCACATGACCGAGTTCGGCCACCGCCTGGGGGGCGCTGTGGCCCCGGGCCAGCGCCAGCCCCACGCGCCGATTGCGCGACAAATCACCCGTGGTGGTCAGAACCAGATCGCCCAGTCCGCCCAAGCCCATGAAAGTCTCGGCCCGCGCGCCCAGGGCGACTCCGAGCCGCGTCATTTCGGCCAGGCCCCGGGTGATCAGCGCAGCGCGGGCGTTCAGGCCCAGCTCCAGGCCATCGCACAGCCCGGCAGCGATCGCCATCACGTTCTTCACGGCTCCACCCACTTCCACACCGACCAGGTCGTCGTTGGCATAGACCCGCATCGCCGGGCCGTGAAAGGCCGAAACCAGGGCATCCCGGACCCGGGCATGAGCGCTAGCCGCAACCAGGGCGGTGGGCTGCCTGCGTGCCACTTCGAGCGCGAAACTGGGACCGCTGAGAGCGCCTGCGTGCACACCGGGCGCGACCTCGGCCTGGATTTCATGGGGCAACAGGCCTGCGGGTCTCGGAGTATGCTGGCCTTGTGCCTCGAAGCCTTTGCACAGCCAGGCCACAGGTACCGGCGTCGATGCCAGATCGGACAGCAGCTGGCGCAATCCCGCCACAGGCACCGCCAGCACCACCAGATCGGCCCGAGCGACCCAAACCGCCAGCATGTCCGCCGAGCCGTCTCGCAACTGCAGATCGGGAGGCAGCGGTATACCCGGCAGGTAGCGCTGGTTCTCGCGGACCGCCCGCATGGCCGCCACCTGGGCCGCATCGCGACCCCACAGGGTCACCCGGTGTCGGGTGTCTGCGGCCGCGCCCACGGCGAGGGCTGTGCCCCAGGCACCGGCACCCAGCACGACGATTTCCATGGGGATCAGGCCTCCGGCTTGCAGGCAACGGGCACCAGGGGACCGGGCGCCCGGACGGATCACTGGGTCACGATGCGCGGCGCGTCGGCCGCCTGCTGCTGTTGCTGCTGCTCGTACATCGCCTGAAAATTGATTTCCGACAGATGGACCGGCGGAAAGCCACCCCGCTGGATCAGGTCGGCCACATTGCCTCTCAGGTAGGGGTAGACGATCTGGGGGCAGGCAATGCCCATGATGGGGCTCATCTGCTCGGCCGGCAGGTTGCGGATTTCAAAGATGCCGGCCTGGGTGAGTTCGGCCAGAAACACGGTCTTGTCCTGGATCTTGGTCTGCACGGTGGCCGTGACGGTGACCTCGAACACACCGTCGGCAATCTGGCCGGCGTTCACACCCAGCTGGATATCGACCGAGGGCGACTCCTGCTCCAGCAAAATGGCCGGAGAGTTGGGCTGTTCGAGCGACGCCTCCTTGAGGTAAACGCGCTGGATCTGGAACACGGGGTCGTTGGACTCGGACATGAGGGGCTTTCGGTGGCAAATGGAGAGAGGGGAACCCGGCCGCCACTCAGCGCAGCGGCCACAGACACCCAAGAAACGAGATTATCCGCGCAGCAGCGGGCGGGGCCGTCCCCGCCGGAATCAGGCGCCCGCCAGCAGAGGCACGAGGCCGCCCCGGCCATCCAGGGCCATCAGGTCGTCGCAGCCGCCCACGTGGGTGGATCCGATGAAGATCTGGGGCACCGTTCGACGACCGGTCAGATCCATCATGAGCTGGCGCTGGGCCGGATCGGTATCCACCCGGATCTCCTCGATCACCTCGACACCGCGTGCCTTGAGCAGCTGCTTGGCCCGGACGCAGTACGGGCAGACGGCGGTGGTGTACATGCGGACAGCGGGCGGATTGGGATTCATGCGGCAATTCCTTCAGGCTTTTTCCAGGGGCAGGCTGGCGGCGCGCCAGGCGGTCAAACCGCCGGTCAGCGACTGGGCCTGGGTGTACCCCAGCTTGCGCGCCACCGCCAATGCCCTGCCGGAGCGAGCTCCGCTCTGGCACACCAGAATCAGAGGCAGGGCCTTGTTCTTGGCCACTGTCGGCAATTTCTCTTCGAGCTGTCCCAGCGGCACGTTGCGGGCGCCAACCACATGGCCGGCCGCAAATTCGCTGGCCTCGCACACATCGATCACCACCGCCTTGTCGCGGTTCATGAGTTGCACCGCCTGCGCTGCCGTGAGCCCGGTGGCGCCAGCACCGCGGGCCAGCGGCCACAGCAGCATGCCGCCCGAAACGAGCGCCACACTGATCAGCATCCAGTTGTCTATGATGAATTTCACACAAATCCTTGGGGTCGGACCGGGCCTCGTCCGAAGGTACGAGCCCGGCGTGGAGTCAGGACCGCATTTTAGAATGCCGGAGTCCGCAGCGCCGTCCGCGGCTGCGGGTCACCCCGGGCTGCGCCAGCCCATACCGGCTCCAGCCCGCCATCACCATGCACAAACTTGTCCTCATCCGCCACGGCGAATCCACCTGGAACCTCGAAAACCGGTTCACCGGGTGGACCGATGTCCCTCTGACCCCCACCGGTGTCCAGCAGGCCTGCGAGGCCGGCCGTCTGCTCAAGGCGGCAGGTTTCGACTTCGATATCGCGTACACCAGCGTACTCAAACGAGCCACCCACACCCTCTGGCATGTGCTGGACGAGCTGGACCGCACCTGGTTGCCCGTGGTGAACAGCTGGCGTCTCAACGAACGCCACTACGGCGCCCTCCAAGGGTTGAACAAGGCCGACATGGCGCGTCAGTTCGGCGAAGCGCAGGTGCTGGCCTGGCGGCGCAGCTACGATGTACCCCCGCCCGCACTGGACCCTGCCGACCCACGCTGCGAGCGTGGCGATGTGCGCTACGCCCGCCTGGCGCCGGAACAGATCCCGCTGACCGAATGCCTGAAAGACACCGTCGCCCGGGTGCTGCCGTTCTGGAACGATGCCCTGGCCCCTGCCATGCGCGCCGGCAAGCGGCTGGTGGTGGCCGCGCACGGCAATTCGATACGGGCCCTGGTCAAATACCTGGACGGCATATCCGACGACGACATCGTCGGTCTCAACATCCCCAACGGGGTGCCGCTGGTGTACGAACTCGATGCCGAACTGCGGCCGGTGCGCCGCGCTTACCTGGGTGACACGGCGGCCATCGATCGGGCGACCGCGGCGGTGGCGTCCCAGGGACGCGGCTGACCGGCCGACGGAACTCCGGCAGCGGCGTGGCCTCCAAGCGTGTATATTGACCTCGATCGAGGAGCGAGCATGGGCCAAAAATTGAGAATCACCGGATGGGTATCGCTGGGCGTGCTGGCCGGTGCGCTGACGACCGTCTCCCTGCAGTCGGGCGCCCGCAGCAACCCGGCCCAAATGCCGCTGGAGGAACTTCGCCAGCTGGCTGCCGTGTTCAGCATGGTCAAGGAACGCTATGTCGAACCGGTCGACGAGAAAAAGCTCGTGACCGATGCCATCGTGGGCATGGTGGCCAGCCTGGACCCGCACTCCCAGTACCTGGACAAGAAAGCCCTCAAGGAGTTCAACGAGGGCACGAGCGGCAAATTCGTCGGGGTCGGTATCGAAATTTCACAGGAGGATGGCTTTGTCAAGGTGGTATCGCCCATCGAAGGATCGCCGGCCTTTCGGGCGGGCATGAAGCCCAACGACCTGATCACCAAGGTGGACGATACGCCCACCAAGGGACTCTCGCTGAACGAAGCCGTCAAGCGCATGCGCGGCGAACCGGGCACCAAGGTCGTGCTGACGGTGATGCGCCGATCCGAGAACCGCAGTTTCCCGGTGACCATCACCCGCGAGGAAATTCGCACCCAGTCGGTCAGGGGCAAGCTGGTGGAGCCTGGTTATGGCTGGATACGCGTCAGCCAGTTCCAGGAACGCACGGTCGAAGACTTCGCCCGCAAGATCGAAGAGTTCTACAAGCAGGACCCACAGCTCAAGGGCCTGGTGCTGGACCTGCGCAACGACCCTGGCGGCTACCTGGATGCCGCGGTGGCCATGTCGGCCATCTTCCTGCCCGACAACGTGGTGGTGGTCTCCGCCAACGGCCAGCTGCCTGAAAGCAAGTTCAGCTACCGGGCCAACCCCGAGGATTACCTGCGCCGTGGAGGCTCGGATCCGGTGCGCCGCCTCCATGAACTGAGCCGGGGTGGCATCAAGAAGCTGCCCCTGGTGGTGCTGGTCAACGAAGGCTCGGCCTCGGCCAGCGAAATCGTGGCCGGTGCCCTGCAGGACCACAGGCGAGCGACCCTGATGGGCAGCCAGACCTTCGGAAAAGGATCGGTCCAGACGGCGGTGTGCCTGGATTCCGGCTACCGCATGGACAACTGTCCCAGCGCCGGCCTGAAGCTGACAACGAGCCGCTATTACACCCCCAGCGGACGGTCGATCCAGGCCAAGGGCATCGTGCCCGACGTGCTGGTGGATGAAACCGAGGAGGGCAACCTGTTTGCCGCCCTGCGCACCCGCGAGGCGGACCTGGAAAAACACCTGGGGAACGGGCAAGGCGCGGAAACCCGGGACGATGCCCGCGAGAAAGCCCGGGAGGAAGCCCGCAAGCGGCTGGACGAGGAACTGAAAAAACCGGCGGCCGACCGCAAACTGCCCGAGTTCGGCTCGGAACGCGACTTCCAGCTGCAACAGGCACTGAACCAGCTGAAAGGCCGGCCCGTGCTCGTCAGCAAGACCCTGAGCGAACGCAAGGACAGCAAGGTCGAGAACTGAACGCAGCCTCTTGGGCCCATGACCGATGACGAGCTGCTGCGCTACTCGCGGCACATTCTGCTGGACCCGCTGGGGTTCGAAGGTCAACAACGCATCGTTGCGTCCCGTGTGCTGATGGTCGGCGCCGGTGGCCTCGGTTGCGCTGCCGCGCTCTACCTCGCCGCCTCGGGTGTGGGCCACATCACGGTGATCGACGACGACACCGTGGACCTCACCAACCTGCAGCGCCAGATTGCCCACACGACGGCCCGCATCGGACAGCCCAAGGTGGCCTCGCTGCAATCGAGCGTGGCCGAACTGAACCCCTCGGTACGGGTCGTTGCGCTGGCTCAGCGTGCCGATCCGGTCCTGCTGCGCGGCCAGGTGGCCCTGGCGGACGTGGTGTTGGACTGCAGCGACAACTTCAAGACCCGGCATGCCCTCAATGCCGCCTGCGTGCAGCAGCGGGTCCCCCTGGTGTCGGGCGCAGCCCTTGGTTTCGATGGCCAGATCAGCGTGTTCGACCCCCGACTGGCCCAGTCTCCCTGCTACGCCTGTCTGTACCCGCCCCACGCGCCTCCCGCCGAGACCCGCTGTGCCACCATGGGTGTCCTCGCGCCACTCGTCGGCATCCTGGGTGCGACCCAGGCTGCCGAAGCCCTGAAGCTGATCAGCGGCATCGGTCAAACCTGCAACGGCCGCTTGCTCATGCTCGATGCTCTGCAGATGGAATGGCATACCATCCGCATCCGCCGGCAGGATGACTGCCCGGTTTGCGGCGGGACCGGCTGTTAAACTGATTCCAGCCATGTCATTCCTTAGCAGCCGTGCCTTGCCAGCGACCGATGCCGGGTGGATCGGGCACCCATGATCAACCCTCGTGACTTGCGGCTGGAAAGTGCGCTGGCGCTGCTGGACCAGGCTGAGGCGCGGCGTCTTGCGGAGACCGGGGCGTCGGACACCGACTTCCTGCAGAGCGTGATCGACAACCTCTGCGAACTGTCCCTGAAAGATCCCCTGACCGGGCTGGCCAACCGCCGCCAGTTCCGCAGCGTGCTTGGCCGCGAGATCGACGCCGTGGCACGGCTGGGCGAGCCAGCGTTGCTGCTGCTGCTGGACATCGACCATTTCAAGAAATTCAACGACCACCACGGCCACTCCGCGGGCGATCTGGTGATCCAGTCGATAGCCCGTTGCCTGACGACCTGTGTGCGCCCCATGGATACGGTCGCCCGCTTCGGCGGCGAGGAATTTGCCGTGATCCTGCCCTCCTGCCAGTACCTGTATGGCCAGGCGGTGGCCAACCGGATCCGGGAAAGTGTCGAGGCCCTGCGGATCGAGACCGCGCCCGGTGTGGTGCTGCAGGTCACGGTCAGCATCGGCGGTGCCTATGCGGCGGAATGGGTACGCTGCTCGCCGTCCGCCTGGACCGACCGGGCCGATTTGCAACTCTACCGGGCCAAGGCCGAAGGCCGCAACCGCGTCTGTATCGACACCCAGGACGCGGTTGCGGTCAGTGCCGAGGAAAAGAGCCTGTTGTTTGCCCATCTGGAACTGGATCTGGACCTGGGCGCCGAATCCACGGTCTGGCGCGACAGCGTGCTGCGCGACGGCGGCAGCAGCCAGCCCCACGGCACGGGCTCATGAAACACAACCCATTGACGGCATGAATCAGGACGCTGCGCTGAACCCCGGGGGCACTGTGCCCTTCAAGCCGCTCGCGCGGGTGCTGGCCATCACCAGTGGCAAGGGCGGCGTGGGCAAGACCTTTGTCTCGGCCAATCTGGCGGCGGCGCTGGCCAAGCGCGGCAATCGCGTGCTGGTGATCGACGCCGACCTCGGGCTCGCGAACCTCGACGTGGTCCTCAACCTGTATCCCAAGGTCACCCTGCACGACGTGTTCACGGGCAAGGCTTCGATCGACGAGGCGATCGTGCGAACCGCAGCAGGCTTTTCGGTGCTGATGGCGGGCTCGGGCATGGTCGAGTACTCGCGCCTGACGTCGGAAGTCCGCAACGACTTCCTGCGGATCCTGGCCGATCTGATGCCGCATTTCGATGTGGTGCTGCTCGACACCGGGGCCGGCATCTCCGATGTGGTGCTGTTTTCGGTCTCGCTGGCCTCCGAAGTGATGGTGGTGGCCACTCCCGAACCCACCTCGCTGACCGATGCCTACGCCACCATCAAGGTGCTGGCGGGCCAGCAAAAGCGTCAGCTGATCCGTCTGGTTGTCAACCAGACGGCCCGCATGGGGGATGGCCGAGCCATCACCACGCAGCTGCAGCAGGTCATCGACCGCTTTGTGCCCAGCGAACCCGGGCGCCAGCTCAAGCTGGTCCACATGGGGGACATACCGGCCGACCCGCTGGTGCGCCAGGCGGTGATGCGGCGGCAGTTGCTGATGCAGACCCTGCCTGGCAGTCCTGCCGCCCTGGCCATCGCCCAGCTGGCGGGCAAGGTGCAGGACAGCGTCATGCGCTGACGATCCACCCCTCCAGCGGATCCAGTGTGACGGGCAGGCCGAAACGGGCATCGCCCTGTTGATGGCGCGACTGGGCCCAGCCCGCCTGCACCATGCACAGCACCGCATCGAGCCGGTCGCCCCGGGCATCGTCCACCAGGCTTTCGCGTTGCGCGTGGGTCAAGCGCAACCGAAGTCCCAGGCGGGTGCGCCCGGCTTCCAGGGCGGTCAGCAGATTCTTGCGTGCGATGAGACGTTCCGTGTTCTGACGGGCTCCGTCATCGCTCTTGTAGCTGACCCGACCGATCAACTCTCGGGCCAGCAGGCCCGGGTAGGCCTCCAGCGCGATTCGAGGCAGGCCCTCCGTCAAACCGGCATGCAGGCCGGGCAGCCGCCAGCCGGCGTCGATCAGCCGTGGCACGCCCGCATGCAGCATGTAGGCCACGGGCGGGTTCACCCACTTCATGGAAGGACTGGATCCAGCAGGTCCGTCGGTCGCTCGATGCGCCAGCTTGGCGCCCACGGGTCGGGCCGCGCAAAAGGCCGAAAACACGGCCCGGATATCGGCTCGGCTGAGACCGGCATAGTGGCGCAGACAGGACAGCCAGTCCTGCGGCCAGCCCAGGTGCTCGACCAGCTCGCGCGGCAGGCCGAAAGGAAGGTCGAAAGCGCCTACACAGGGTTCCTGCTGGCGCAGCCAGGTCTCGAAATCGGCCCAGTTCGTCAGAGCCACCAGGCGATCCAGGCTGACCACACCCGGCTGCCAGCGACCGATCGCCAGCACCACCGGCTTGCGGTGGCTGGGGCTGCTGGTGAAATCACAGCCGATCACCGGCGCAGAGGCCGGTAGCGGCAGCGAGGTGTCGGTCAAGTTCTCAGGCGCGCCCGATGATGCTCGCGGTGGCCATGAGTTCTTCCAGCAACGCGAGCGAAACCCGTCCCGAGACCGCGTAAGGGTCCAATTCCGGCTTCTCGGCGTACTTCAGGAGGATCGACGAGTTGATGCGGGAGGTGTTGACCTGGCCCATGGACCAGCCCCCAAAACGCCGCTCGGATATTTCCTCGTAGTGCAGCAAGACCACGTCTTTGTGACGCGCATCCTTCTGGATGTGGCCGTACAACTCACTGACCGGCATGCGACCCCCTTCGATGGCCTGCAGGAATATGCCGCCCCCGTAGCAGAGGATGCCCGTGATACCGCACTCGGGATTGTGCTGGCGTGACTGAGTGAGTATGGCTTCGATGGCCTCGGGGCCGGTATCGACGGCGCGGCTGGCGTAAAGCAGGCGAACCAGCATGTTCAACTCCTTCTGGGCATGAGGGACAGGAATTCGCGGCGCAGGTTGGGATCCTTGAGAAAACTGCCGCGCATCACCGAATTGATCATCTTGCTGTCGACGTCCTTCACCCCACGCCAACCCATGCAGAAATGGGTGGCCTCCATCACGATCGCCAACCCGTCGGGCTGGGTCTTCTGCTGGATGAGATCGGCCAGTTGCACCACCGCCTCCTCCTGGATCTGCGGGCGGCCCATCACCCACTCGGCGAGCCGGGCATATTTCGACAAGCCGATCACATTGGTGTGCTCGTTGGGAAGCACCCCGATCCAGATCTGGCCGATCACCGGGCACAGGTGGTGGCTGCAGGCGCTGCGCACCGTGATCGGGCCCACGATCATCAGCTCGTTGAGATGTTCCGCGTTGGGAAATTCGGTCACACTGGGACCCTTGACATACCGACCCCGAAACACCTCGTTGAGGTACATCTTGGCCACCCGCCGGGCGGTGTCGTTGGTGTTGTGGTCGTTGGCGGTGTCGATCACCAGACTGTCCAGCACGCCCTTCATCTTGTGCTCGACCTCATCGAGCAACTGCTCCAGCTCACCGGGTTCGATGAAATCCGCGATGTTGTCGTTGGCATGAAAACGCCGGCGCGACGCCCGGATACGCTCCCGGATCTTCAGGGAAACAGGTGTGCCTTCGTCATCAGAATGCATGGGGATTGGAGTGGGCGTCATGTCCGGGGGATGGTAACAGCCTTTGTCAATCGATGCCTTTTAGGTCTCAAAGCCCCGTCAAATGGTCTTTTCTAGCTACAGATTCAGTAGCGCTTACCGGTCAGGAACAGGCCCAGCCGCATCAGGCCAAAGGCCACCCGGTCCAGCAGACGCTCGCGCAGCGGGCGCGACGCGTAGGCGGCTGGATCCACCGGCTCGCCGCCCCGAGCCATCGCCTGCACCAGACGCTTGCGCAGTTCGCTGGCAAAGTGGCCATCGCGCACCACCACATTGGCTTCCCGGGCCAGCAGCAGGCTCAAGGGATCCAGGTTGGATGACCCTACCGTGGCCCAGCGTTCATCGACCACCGCCACTTTCGCATGCAGGAAGCTGCTTCGGTACTCGTGAATTTCAACGCCTGCGGCCAACAAGCGCCCGTAGACCGGCCGCGCAGCGTGGTATTGCATGAAGTACTCGTAACGCCCCTGCAACAGCAAACGCACCCGAACCCCGCGTTGCGCTGCGGCAATCAGCGCCCGCCGCAGGCGGCGACCGGGCAGAAAATAGGCATTGGCGATGATGATTTCCCGGCTCGCCAACCGGATGGCCGCCAGGTAAGCCTGCTCGATGCGCGCCCGATGCCTGAGGTTGTCGCGCAACACCAACGCAGCCTGGGCGCCTGTCGCCGAATCCGTCGCCGGAGTGGGGGGCGGGTGGGAATCCAGGGGCCACGCGCTGCGCATGGCCTGCTGCAAGGCATGCCACTGACTGGGCAAATGAGGAGCTCCAGTTGGGTGAACCGCCTCCAGCCGCCACCAGAACCGCATCATTTCGGCGTAGGCATCGCGCACCAGCGGCCCGGTCACCCGCACCGAGAAATCCAGGCGCGGCGCCGCCAATCGGCCGTGGTTCGGATCGAAGTGGTCGTCCAGGACATTGATACCGCCACAAAAAGCGACTTCGCCATCGACCACACACAGCTTGCGATGCAGCCTGCGCCAGCGGCTGGGTACCAGCAAACCGATCCGCCCCCAGGGAAGAAAAATTCGCCAGGCGACCCCTGCCTCACGCCAGCGCTTCACCCAGGCCGCCTGCAGCGCCGGGGTACCCACCCCGTCGATCACCAGGCTGACAGAAACCCCGCGCCGCGCCGCCCGCTCCAGCGCCTGAGCCACCAGCGAACCGGCGCCCTCGGTGCTGAAAATGTAGGTCTCCATCCGCACATCCCGCCGGCTGCCATCGATGGCCGCCACCAGCGCGGGAAAAAACGTCTCGCCGCCCTGCAGCAGTTGCAGCTGGTGCCCAGGCAACACAGGCGCCATCCCCGCCCTCTCAATCCTTCAAGGCAAAGTCGGCCAGCAGAGGCAGGTGATCGGACATGCGCCACCAGATGCGTCCGCGCGGCACCTCAGCGGCCATGGGGCGCAGACCCCGAGCATAGATCTGGTCCAACTGCACCAGGGGTATGCGTGATGGAAAGGTGGGCAGACGCTGGTCGGAGGGTCTGATCAGTCCCAGCGGCGCAAAAGCCTGATCCACCATGCGGCCCCAGTCATTGAAATCGCCGGCCACGATCAGGGGTTGATCGGCGGGGATCTCGCGCTCGAGAAATCGACGCAACTGATCGACCTGGCGCACCCGGCTGGCCCGTATGAGTCCCAGGTGCACGACCAGCACATGGACCGCGACGCCGTGGATGCGGATCTCCGAATGGAGCAGGCCCCGCTGCTCGAACCGATGGTCGGACATGTCCTCGTGCTGGTGCGCCATCACCGGCCAGCGCGACAACAAGGCGTTTCCGTGCTCTCCGTGCCGGGTATAGGCGTTGGTTCGGTACACCGCCTCGTAGCCCTCCGGCGCCAGAAAGTCAGCCTGCGGCATGTCCGGCCAGCGTGAAAAGTAGGCCTCCTCGCGCCGGTGCAGGCGACGCACTTCCTGAAGGCAGACGATGTCGGCGTCCAACTGCTCGATGGCGTGACCCAGGTTGTGAATTTCGAGCCGGCGCACCGGCCCGACGCCCTGCACGCCCTTGTGGATGTTGTAGGTGGCCACGCGGATACGCGGCATGGTCAGCCCCGCAACGCCCGGCAGGGGTCTGCCCGACTCACAGGCCCCTGGGGTGGGACCCGATCACAGCCGCCTGTGTCAACCATGTTGGGCAGATCCCTGGGCACATGGCCCGATTCTGCCGCAGGCCGCGCGTTCGGGCCTTGATCAGGCCGACCTGGCCGTGTCGATATTTCGCAAACGGATGTGCAATTCCCGCAACTGCTTTTCCTCGGCCCGTCCCGGTGCCTGCGTCAGGAGGCACTGGGCACGCTGGGTCTTGGGGAAAGCGATCACGTCGCGGATGGACTCGGCACCGGTCATCAGCGTGACGATGCGATCCAGCCCGAATGCCAGGCCGCCGTGCGGCGGCGCCCCGTACTGCAGGGCATCCAGCAGAAAGCCGAACTTCTGCTGTGCATCTTCTGGGCTGATCCGCAGAGCATCGAACACCTTCTGCTGCACATCCGCCCGATGGATACGCACCGATCCGCCCCCCATTTCCCAACCATTGAGCACCATGTCGTAACCCTGGGAGACGCATTTTTC
Source organism: Rhodoferax sp. (assembly GCA_018882485.1). Lineage (GTDB taxonomy): Bacteria > Pseudomonadota > Gammaproteobacteria > Burkholderiales > Burkholderiaceae_C > Rhodoferax. The sequence continues at coordinate 13,091 of VERU01000020.1, forward strand.
CGGGGCGGTCGACATCCAGTCCTCATGCCCCTCCTTGGGCGCCGTGAAGGGATGGTGCACCGCATTGAAGCGTTGCTCTTCTTCGTCGTACTCGAACATCGGGAAGTCCACCACCCACAGGGGGCGCCAACCCGTCTCAAACAGACCGTTGCGACGGCCAAAGTCGCTGTGTCCGATCTTCAGCCGCAGGGCCCCAATGGCATCGTTGACGATCTTGCCCTTGTCAGCCCCGAAAAAGATGAGGTCTCCATCCTCGGCACCGGTCCGCTCCAGAACCTGCTGCAAGGCAGCGTCGTGAAGATTCTTCACGATCGGGCTCTGCAGGCCGTCGCGTCCACGGTTGCGGTCATTCACCTTGATATAAGCCAGACCCTTGGCGCCGTAGATCTTCACGAACTCGTTGTAGCTGTCGATATCGCCCCGGCTCAAGCCGCCGGATT
>VERU01000430.1 GCA_018882485.1 Rhodoferax sp.
CAGCACGCCCGCGCCATCCGTGGCGCGGCACACGTACACAGCGGCCGCCCTGCCCTCGGGCGAACGATAGCCGGCCTCTACGGCTGCGCGGACAGCAGGTACCCGGGATTCAGGCACCAGCGCAACGACACAGCCACCGAATCCGCCGCCGGTCATGCGCACTCCTCCGGACTCGCCTGTGACCGACTGGACGATCCCGACGAGACGGTCGATGGCGGGGACCGTGATCTGGAAATCGTCACGCATCGAGGCGTGCGACTGCGCCATCAGCGCCCCCATGTGCTCCATGTCGCCGCAGGAAAGCGCGGCGGCGCCATCCAGCGTGCGTTGGTTTTCGGAGACGACGTGGCGCGCGCGTCGCAGCGTCAGGGCATCCAGCCCGGCCGAGCCCCGTTCCAGCGCACGCAAGTCGATGTCGCGCAGTGCCGTCACCCCGTAGTGCCGGGCAGCAGCCTCGCATTGGGCGCGCCGTGCGTTGTATTGGCTGTCAACGAGCCCACGGTGGACATGGGAATTCAGAATCATCACCGCAATACCCTGAGGCAACCTGACGGACCGCGTCTCCAGCGAGCGGCAATCGATCAGCAGGGCATGGTCCTGGCAGCCTCGGGCCGAAATGAGCTGGTCCATGATCCCGCAACGGCACCCGACAAACTGATTCTCCGCAGCCTGTGCATGGCGTGCGAGTTCGGTCGCCGTCAGTTCCAGATCATGCAGCGCCTTGAACGCCTGACCGACGGCCACTTCGAGCGCAGCCGAGGACGACAGGCCTGCCCCCTGCGGCACATTGCCGGACACCACGAGATCGGCGCCCCCGACTGGCAGGCCGCGCAACAGCAGTTGCTTGACCATGCCGCGAATGTAGTTGGGCCACAGGCCGTCGTCACGCGGTGCGATGGGCTGGTCAAGTCTGAATTCGTCCTCGGCATTGGCATAGTCGGCCGCCACCACGCGCACCGTCATGTCGGCACGGGCGCGACCGGTGACCACGGTGTGGAAGTCGATGGCACAGGGCAGCACGAAGCCCTCGTTGTAGTCGGTGTGCTCCCCGATCAGATTCACGCGGCCCGGAGCGCGCACCGAAACGCCCCATCCACCGAAATGCCGTGAGAAAACCGAGCGGCTGATCTCGTACGGAGACGTCATGCCTGCGCCGCCCGAAAATGCCGGTCGCTCACGGCACGCAGCCGATCGGCGGCCTGTTCGGCCGTCAGGTCACGTTGTGATTCGGCCAGCATTTCGTAGCCGACCATGAATTTGCGGACGGTCGCCGATCGAAGCAAGGGCGGGTAGAAGTGGGCATGCAATTGCCAGTGGGCATCGGCCTGCCCGTCGAAGGGTGCACCATGCCAGCCCATCGAATAGGGGAACGTGCACTGGAACAGGTTGTCGTATCGGCTCGTGAGGCTCTTGAGCACGTGAGCCAGATCGGCCCTGTGTTCGTGCCGGAGGTCGGTCATGCGACGGACATGGGAGGTCGGCAAGATCATGGTTTCAAATGGCCAGGACGCCCAGTACGGCACCACGGTGACCCAATGCTCGGTCTCGAACACCACCCGGGCACCATCGGCCTTTTCGCGCTGCGCATAATCGAGCAGCATCGGTCGACCGTAAGCGGCGAAGTAGGCAGCTTGCGTACGCTGTTCCGTGATGGCTTCGTTCGGCAGGAAACTGTTGGCCCAGATCTGCCCATGGGGGTGGCGGTTGGAGCACCCCATCACCGCGCCCCTGTTCTCGAAAATCTGGACCCAGGGATAGATCCTGCCAAGTTCCTCCGACTGCTCGCACCAGGCCGCGATGACGTGACCGATGGCCTGCGGCGTCATTTCAGGCAGCGACTTGCTGTGATCCGGTGAGAAGCAGATGACGCGGCTGGTGCCACGGGCAGTCCGTGTCTGAAACAACGCATCCATCGAAGGTGGCACCTCGGGCGAGTCGCCCAGCAGGGCCGGGAAATCATTGGTGAACACGAAGGTGTTTTCGTAGGGGGGATTCACATCTCCCGTGACCCGCCTGTTGCCGGCGCAGAGGTAGCACCCCGGATCGTGGGACGGGATCACGCCCGGCTCGGGTGTTTCCTGCTGACCCAGCCAGGGTCGCTTGGCACGATGGGGCGAGACCAGCACCCACTGATCCGAGAGCGGGTTGTAGCGACGATGGGGGTGATCGACCGGATCGAACATCAGCGCCAGAGTCATCCGGAACGATAACCGTCCGGATGGCGTGTCTGCCAGTTCCAGGTGTCGCGCATGATGTCGTCCAGGCTGCGCCAGGCCCGCCACCCCAGTTCCCGCTGCGCCAGTTCGGGGTCAGCCCAGCACTCGGCAATATCTCCGGGACGCCGTTCGACGACCCGATAAGGAAGATCCCGCCCGACGGCCCGGCTGAAGGCCGCCACCATGTCAAGAACACTGGTGCCACATCCGGTGCCCAGGTTGAAGACATGCACACCGGGCCTGCCGTGCCTGGCGCGCAGGGCCGCGATATGGCCATCGGCCAGGTCCATCACATGGATGTAGTCGCGCACGCCGGTACCATCGCGGGTGGGATAGTCGTCGCCATAGACCAAGAGAAATTCGCGCCGGCCGACCGCCACCTGGGACAGGTAAGGCATGAGGTTGTTGGGAATACCCTGTGGATCCTCACCCATCAGGCCCGATGGATGGGCACCGACCGGGTTGAAGTAGCGCAGCAGGGTGACCGACCACTCGGAATGCGCGGCCTGGAAGTCTTTCAGGACCTGCTCCATCATCAGCTTGGTCCACCCGTAAGGACTGGTCGCCGTCGTCGTACAGTCTTCGCGGATTGGCACCGTGGCCGGATTGCCATAGACGGTGGCTGAGGAACTGAAAACCAATGTCCTGACACCGGCTTCGCGCATGGCATCGAGCAGCACAAAGGCGCCGCCGAGATTGTTCTCGTAGTACTCCAGGGGTTTGGCGACCGATTCACCCACTGCCTTGAGGGCAGCAAAATGGATGACGGCTTCGATCTCCTGCTCGGCGAAGATCCTTTGGAGCAGGGTTCTCTGCCGGATATCGCCCTCGTACAGTTTGGGGTGCCTGCC
>VERU01000431.1 GCA_018882485.1 Rhodoferax sp.
CTGCAGCGCCCTGGGCTCGGCCGGCTACCCGGTGGCGGTGCTGGACGGCAACACGGTCGAAACCGAGGCGCATCCGGGGCTGGAACAGCTCATCGAGGATGCCTACTGGCGACCCGCGGGCACCGACCTCTCGTCGACCTGGACCGTGATGCCCGCTGCCCTGGGCCTGCGCAGCCTGTGCGAAACCGCGCACGAGGCCGAGACGCCCCTGGCGCCGCTGGCGCGGCTGTTCGGCCAGCATGGGGTGGTTCTGGTGTACGCCGAGGCGGGCATCCTGACGCGGCTGCTGCGCGACAGCGGTACGCGGCCGCTGCTGGCCATCTCGGCCACAGGCGCCGGTTCGACCCGCGCCTACGAGACCGTGAAGCGGCTGGTGCTCGAGGCCGGACTCACACCCCGCCTGACCGGCTGGATGGACTCGACGGACCCTGCCAGCGGCGAAGCCAGCCGGCTGCAGCGGCTGCAACAGTGCGCGCTGCGCTTTCTGGGCTGCCGGCTCGAAGCCACGCTGCTGCCAGCCTCGGGGTCGACGCCCGGTGCCAGCGACAGCCTGCATCGTCTGGCCCTGCGCCTGCTGGAAAGCGCGCAGGTGCTGTCACCGGCTCCTTCCTGGGCGAGGGCGCACTGATGTATACCGCCAAGGGCACGCTGGACCGCAATGCCATGATCCGGCAGTACCAGCCGCTGGTGCACAAGCTGGCCCACCACATGATGGCCAAACTGCCCGCCAATGTGCAGGTGGACGACCTGATCCAGGTCGGCCTGATCGGCCTGTCGGATGCATTGGCCCGCTTCGAGGCCAGCCAGGGCGTGCAGTTCGAGACCTTCGCCACCCAGCGCATCCGCGGCGCCATGCTGGACGAACTGCGCGAAAACGACTGGATGTCGCGCAGTTCCCGCAAAAGCCAGCGCGACATCGAGCGGGCGCTGCACCGGCTGGAACACCGGCTGGGTCGCACACCCATGGAGAGCGAAATCGCCGCTGAACTGGGCATGTCGCTGCCCGATTACCAGGCTTTGCTGGGCAAGGTCCGTGGCACCCAGCTCGTCTACCTGGAAGACATGGGGCGCAGCCCGGACGACGACGACGGCTTCCTCGACCACCATGTCAGCGACACCGATGCCGACCCGCTGAAAATCCTGTCGGACGAACGGCTGCGCCAGGCGCTGGTGGCTGCGATCAAGACGCTGCCCGAGCGCGAGCAGCTCATCATGAGCATGTACTACGAGCAGGACATGAACCTCAAGGAAATCGCCGCCGTGCTCGGCGTGACCGAATCCCGCATCTGCCAGCTGCACAGCCAGTCGATTGCCCGCCTGCGGGTCAAGATGCGATCCCACTGAAGACCGATCCGACCGCCGGGGTCAGGGCGGTGCGGCAACGCCCTTCGGGGCGCGATCGGCAGACTGCCGTCACCCCCAGAGCTCATCCAAAGCAGAAAAACGGAGGGGCGAGGCTCGACGATCAGGCCGACAGCCGGGAGAACTGGCCGGTGGAGCGACCCACACTGCCGTACACCCGGGCCGATGCCCCATAACTCTGACCCACCGCCGCGGGCACCAGATGCTGCAACTGGCGGTCCACCAGGGCGGAACGCCGCATCAGGCCTTCGCGCTGGAACACCAGGCCGCGGCCCAGGCGGTCCAGCCGTTGCCGCTGAAGCCGGCCCCACCGGGAGGCCGGGTGGGCCAGCAGCCGCTGCAGACCCTGTTGCAGATCGATGCCAGCCTGCAGCAGCGCTTCCGGTTCGGTCTCGAGCAGGGCGGCGGACAGCTTTTGGCTGATCCGCTCCAGCGCCTGCAGGTCCGCCTCGATGGCGGAGTCCGTCACAGCTCCCCTCATGAGAGCGCGCCCGGGCGCACCCGCCGCCGATCCAGCATTTCCTGGGCGTTGGCCAGCAGACGGTCAGCAATGGCCTCCGGGTTGACGCGGTAGGTTCCGTTCTGGATGGCGGCCTTGACCGCCGCCACCTTGGCGGTGTCCACCACGGACGGATCACTGCGGCCAGCCGCCTCCAGGCTGCGCGCCGCGCTGGACACCGAGACCGCCACCCCCGCCGCCACCGCCGCCTTGGTCGCGGTGGCACCCGGCGTCGCCGGCGCGGCCGCGCCCGTGCCTGGCTTGGCCGGGCCGGACGGCGCGCCGGTCCCCAGCGAAATCAGGGGATCTGGCGATTGATTGATCTTCATGTTCGTGTCCTCCGCTGCGATGGAACTCGCCTGCTACGGTTCATATCGGCAGCCGCTGCATAGGCTTGAGCCCTATTTGCAGGAATTTTGCGGTTGTTCATCAGATCTCCAGCCGAACCGTGCGCTGATCGATCACCACGCCGGTCAGGATGCGCCCATTGTCCATGCGGACCCGGGCGGGTTGACCCACCACCCCCGTGGACAGCGCCTGGCCATCCGAGGTGATCGCATAACCCTGTCCGGTTGCCATCACCCGGACCTGGGCGCCGGCCTGAAACACCTGGGCCGGGCGCAGCAGCCCCTGACGCAGCACCTGCCCGGTCGACAGCGGGCGGGCAGCCACCTGGCCGACCCACTGCGTGGGCTGGGCCAGCACCGGGCTGGCGTCCTGGGCCCAATCGACCTCCATCTCCAGGGCATCGGCCTCGGCCAGGGTCTGCCCCTGGGCCACATCGCCGCGTACGACCCAGGCCGGGCCAAAGGCCTTGACCGTCAGCGGCATGAACATGCTCCAGCGCACCGGTCCTTCCAGGCAGCGCAGTCCCAGCCGGGTGCGACCCCAGAGCCGGGTGCCCGGCGGCAGGAACGGCTCGACCCGCGAACAGGCGGCCAGCCGCAGCCGCGGATCCGGTTCACCCAGCACGACTTCCATGCGCAGCGGCAGGTTGCCGGCCGGCAGCGCCGCAGCCAGGGCCGTATCCAGCCAGCGCTGCGTGGCCGCCTGCCAATCGGGCGCCAGGGATCCCTGGGCGCAGGCCGCCCCGCCCAGACCCAAGCAGGCGCCCAGCAGGATCAGGCTGCGCCGCAGGGCGGACAGAACACGGGGATGCGCACGCACGGGTGTAACCATAGTGCGCCGACTTTAGGG
>VERU01000432.1 GCA_018882485.1 Rhodoferax sp.
CTGAACCAAGCCGCCGCGTGATCACCCTCTGCACCGCCGCCACGCCCATCGGGCACAAAGTCTCTATCGCGCTCGAAGAACTGGGGCGTGGCCTGGTGCTGGAGCCCGTCACCCCGGGTCTGGTAGCCTGCGGCCTGCTTGCCGGAGCCCCGCAGCCCCTGCAGACCGCCTGGCTGCCCGGAATGGCCGAAGGGCGTCTGCTGGTGACCCTGGCCCACCAGGAACGGGCCGCGCGCTACCGGCTGGACCGGTGCGCGGCGAGCGCCCGCGCGCAGGATGCGGGATTCCGGGTGGACGGCAGCAAGCACCTGGTCCCTGCGGGCGATCGGGCCGATGCCTGGCTGGTTCCTGCGCAGCTGGACGGCCGGCTGGCGCTGTTTCTGGTGCGCAGCGATGCGCCGGGCGCCCGGACCCGGCCTTACGGCACCCAGGACGGCTCGCGCGCCGCCGACCTGGTGCTGCAGGACACGCCCGCCGAGCTGGTCACCACCGAGGGCCTGGCGGCGCTGGAATGGGGCATGGACATCGGCATTGCGGCGGCCTGTGCCGAAGGCGTGGGTGCGATGCAGCGGGCGCTGGAGATCACCGCCGAGTACCTGAACACCCGGCGGCAGTTCGGCACACCGATCGCCAGCTTCCAGGCGCTGCGCCACCGGGTGGCCGACATGAAGATGCAGCTCGAGCTGGCGCGCTCCATGAGCTACTACGCCTCGCTCAAGCTGACGGCCCCCGAGCCCGAGCGCCGGGCCGCGCTGTCGCGCGCCAAGGTGCAGCTGGGGCAGTCCATGCGCTTCGTCGGTCAGCAGGCGGTTCAGCTGCACGGTGGCATCGGCATGACCGACGAATACCCCATCAGCCACTACTTCCGCAAGCTCACCCAGCTGGAACTGAGCTTTGGCGACACCCTGCACCACCTGGGCGAGGTGGCCGCCCGCATGCAGCCGGAGGCCGGGGTGTTCGTCTAGGGCTCGGGGTTCAGCTCAGACCGGGGTGCAGGCGCGAGGTGCGCGGCAGTCCCCGGCTCAGGAACTCCATCTGGTCGGCCAGGATGCGGCGGTTGCGCAGGATGAAGTCTTCCCACAGACTGGGCACGTAGGGAGCGTACAGCAGCGCCATCCCGGCCTGCTCGGGGGTCCTGCTGGACTTGCGGTGATTGCAGGGCCGGCAGGCGGTGACCACGTTCATCCAGGTGTCGCGGCCCTGCTGGGCGAAGGGCACCACATGCTCCCGGGTGAGGTCATGTTCGCCGAAATGGCCGCCGCAGTAGGCGCAGATGTTGCGGTCGCGCGCGAACAGCTTGGCGTTGGTCAGCCCCGGGCGCAGCTGGAAGGGATTGATGCCGGGCACGCCGCGGGTGCCGATGATGCTGCTGACGGTGATCACCGACTGACGGCCGGTGATGGCGTTGTGGCCGCCGCGAAACACGGCCACCGGTGCGCCGATCTCCCAGCGCACCTCGTCGGCCGCGTAGTGGATGACCGCCTGCTCCAGCGAGATCCACGACTGCGGCAAGCCCTGACCCGACAGTTTCAAGACCTTCAACGTCCGCCTCCAGACTGCAGCGGGCCCTGCGGGCCCCTGCGAGACAATATACCCTGTTTCCCTGTCGGGACCCGTCTGGCCTGCCTGCCGCGCCGGCGTCGGCGTCCCCCTATTCCGAACGCGCACCATGAGAGTTTTCCGGGGTTTCCACCACAGCGATCTGGCGAGCGCCTGCGCGCTGACCATCGGCAACTTCGACGGCGTGCACCGCGGTCACCAGGCCCTGCTGGCCCTGCTGCGCAGCGAGGCGGCGCAGCGCGGCGTGCCCAGCTGCGTGCTGACCTTCGAGCCCCATCCGCGCGACTATTTCGCCGCACGCGCCCGGCAGCCGCAGCAGGCCCCGGCCCGGGTGGGCACGCTGCGCGACAAGCTGCTGGACCTGGCGCAGTGCGGCGTGGACCAGACCGTCGTGCTGCCCTTCAACGCCCTGCGGGCCGCCCAGGCGGCGCCGGACTTCATCGCCCAGGTGCTGCAGCAGGGCCTGGGGGCCCGCTACGTGCTGGTGGGCGACGATTTCCGCTTCGGCGCCGGGCGCAGCGGCGACTACGCCCTGCTCGATACCACGGGTGTGCGGGCCGGTTTCGATGTGGCCCGCATGAACAGTTACCAGGTGCACGGATTGCGGGTGTCCAGCTCGGAGGTCCGGCTGGCGCTGGGCGAAGGGCGGATGGACGACGCCGCCCGGCTGCTGGGCCGGCCCTACCGCATTTCGGGCCATGTGGTCCACGGCCGCAAGCTCGGCCGGGAGCTGGGTTTTCGCACGCTCAACCTTCGCTTTGCCCACTGGAAGCCGGCCGCCAGCGGCATCTTCGTGGTGCAGGTGCACGGCCTGGGACCGGATCCGCTGACGGGCGTGGCCAACCTGGGGGTGCGGCCTTCGCTCGATCCGGGCGATGTGAACGGCGGGCGGGTGCTGCTGGAAACCCACTGCCTGGACTGGCCGCAGAACCTGGGCGCCGAAGGGGCGTACGGTAAACTCGTGCGGGTGGACCTGCTGCACAAACTGCACGACGAGCGACGCTACGACGGCCTGGATGCGCTGATGAACGGCATCCGCCAGGACTGCCAGGACGCCCGCGACTGGCTCGCCTCGCCCCACGCCCGCACCCGGCGGCAGACCACGCGGGATCGAATTTAGCGCCCCGGCCGCCCCGCAGCGGTCGTCGCGCCCAGCGACGCGCCCTGCCCTCCCGATTGCGCCACCACCTGGCGCCCCCCCCCGACCGCACCCACCATGACCGATCCCCAACGCCCCGCCGACTACCGCAGCACCCTGAACCTGCCCGACACACCCTTTCCGATGCGCGGCGACCTGCCCCGGCGCGAACCGGGCTGGGTCGGCGACTGGCAGGAACGCGGCGTCTACCAGATCCTGCGCGACGCCCGCCGGGGCGCTCCGCTGTTCGTGCTGCACGACGGTCCGCCCTATGCCAACGGCGACATCCACATCGGCCACGCGGTCAACAAAGTGCTCAAGGACATGATCGTCAAGTCGCGCCAGCTCATGGGCTACGA
>VERU01000433.1 GCA_018882485.1 Rhodoferax sp.
CTCCCTGCGCGAGGTGCTGCCCTGGTGGACCTTTGCGCGGCGCAAGCGGCCGCGTGCATCGCCGCCCCTCAGTCCAGGGCGACGGAGCGAAAACCGGTGAACGCCTCGGTGTGACCGGCCGGCAGCAGCCGCCGGTAACGCGGATGCCGCACCCGCTCGGGGGTCCAGTGCGAGCCGCCCCGGGCCACACGGCCCGTGCCCGCGGCGGGCATCGGGTCTGCCAGGCCGGCCCGCCAGGGGGCCGGCTCAAAACCGGGGTAGCCGCGCGCCGCGGCACCCGTCCACTCCCAGACCTCACCCCAGCGCAGGCCCCGGCGATCGGCGACGCACGCCGCCTGCTCCCACTCGAGCTCGGTGGGCAGGCGCCGGCCAGCCCAGCGGCACCAGGCGTCGGCCTCCCACCAGCTCAGGTGCTGGGCCGGCAGCGCGCCGCTGACGCGCAGCGCCTGACCGCAACGCTGCAACAGCACCGCTCCGCTGGAGCCGATCTGCAGCACATGGCGTGGCGCGCGCCGCGCGTCCGGTTCTCGCTGCTGCAGCCACTGCCAGCCCTCGGGGTGCCAATGGGCCGGTTCGTCGTAGCCGCCGTCGGCCACGAACTCGGCGTAGGCGGCCCAGCTCACCGCCTGCGCGTCGATCTCGTACGCCGGCAGCGGCAGGCGGCGCGCCGGTTGCTCGATGTCCCAGGCGAAGCCGCCCTCCTCCAGCCCCAGCGTCCATTCGGCAGCACCCAGGCGCAGCGGCGACTGGGCCGCCAGGGCTGCGGGCGCTTCGCCCGACAGACCGGGCTCCAGCGCCAGACCCAGCGCCTGGGCCATTTCATGCCAGTCTTCGCGCGCCAGGTCCTCGTGCAGCAGGGCCAGCCGAAAAGCCTGCAGCTCGGCAGCAGGCGGTGGCCGCAGCTCCCAGCGGGCCAGCCGCTCCAGGGTGAACTCCAGCGTCTCCAGCAGGTCGTCCATCACCGACTGGGCCTCCGGCAGGGCCTGGGTCCAACGCTGCGCCAGCGGGTTGCGCTGCGGGTCCCAGGGCCCGGCCTCGGGCCGATCGCCCTGCCCCAGACAGGCCAGGGCCAGCTGCTGGAACCAGCCCAGATGCCCAAGCCGCCACCGCGGTGGGCTGAAACGTGCACGGAACCCGTCGGGCAGGGCCTGGGCCGGATCGCGGCCGGCCAGCGCGCCGGCCAGGGACTGGTAGCGCGCCAGGGTGTGGTTGCGGCTGTCGATCAGCGCCAGCGACAGGGCGGGCGCATCGAGCCGACGGGCCTGCAGGGCCAAACCGGTCATGCGGTGGTCGCGGCTGGCTGGTGCGCCCGCAAGGCGGCTACTCGCCCAGGTAGGCGGCGCGCACCTTGGGGTCGGCCAGCATCTCGCGGGCCGGACCGGTCATGGTGATCAGCCCGGAATCCATCACGTAACCGCGATCAGCGATCCCCAGGGCGCGGCTGGCGTTCTGCTCGACCAGCAGCACGGTGACGCCCTGCGCGTAGACATCGCGCACCACCTCGAAGATCTTGTCCACCATGATGGGCGACAGCCCCATCGAGGGCTCGTCGAGCAGCAGCACCTTGGGCCGGCTCATCAGAGCCCGGCCCATGGCCAGCATCTGCTGCTCGCCGCCGCTCATGGTGCCGGCGAGCTGGTCGCGCCGCTCCTGCAGGCGCGGGAAGATCGCAAACACCTTGTCGATGTCACCCTGGATCGCGCCCCGGTCGGTGCGGATGTGCGCCCCCATCAGCAGGTTCTCCAGGATGGTCATGCGGGTGAACACGCCGCGCCCCTCGGGCACCATGGCCAGCCCCTGGCGCACCAGATCCCAGGGGCCCTGGCCGCGGATGCTGCGGCCCTGGTATTCGATGTCGCCGCCGTGAATGGGCAGCGAGCCGGTGATGGCCTTCATGGTGGTGGTCTTGCCGGCACCGTTGGAGCCGATCAGCGAGACCAGCTCGCCCTCGCGGACCTCGAAATCCACGCCCTTGACCGCCTGAATGCCACCGTACGCGACCTTCAGGCCGCTGACCTTGAGCAATACGTTCGCCATGTGCTTGTTCCTTCGCGCGGGTGTCAGTGGCCACCGGTGCCGAGGTAGGCCTCGATCACCTTCTCGTTCTTCTGCACCTCGGCGGGTGTTCCTTCGGCAATCTGCTTGCCGTAATCGAGCACGGTCACCCGGTCGCACAGGCCCATCACCAGCTTGACGTCGTGCTCGATCAGCAGGATGGTGCGGTTGTCCTTGCGGATCTTGTCGATCAGCTCGCGCAGCATGACCTTCTCGGTGGCGTTCATGCCCGCGGCCGGCTCGTCCAGGGCGATCAGCTGCGGATCGGTCGCCAGCGCCCGGGCGATCTCGAGGCGCCGCTGGTCGCCGTAGCTCAGGGTGCGGGCCTTGAAATCGGCGAAGCGGCCGATGCCCACGTAATCGAGCAGCTCCTGGGCGCGCCCGGCGATGGCCCGCTCCTCCTCGCGGAAGGCCGGGGTGCGGAAGATCGCCCCCAGCAGACCGGAGCCGGTGCGGATATGCCGCCCCACCATCACGTTCTCCAGCGCCGTCATGTCCGCAAACAGCCGGATATTCTGGAAGGTGCGCGCGATGCCGGCCTTGGCCACCTCGTGCACCGCCGTGGGCTGGTAGGGCTGGCCCGCCAGCTCGAAGCTGCCGCTGTCGGGCGTGTACAGGCCGGTGATGACGTTGAAGAAGGTGGTCTTGCCGGCGCCGTTGGGGCCGATCAGGCCGTAGACCTGACCGCGCTGGATGGTGATGCCCACGTCGGAGAGGGCCTGCAGGCCGCCAAAGCGTTTGGAGATGCCTGCAACTTTGAGAACGGTGTCTTGTGTCATGCTGTTCTCCCTCACTTCTTGTTCTTCTGGCTCAAGGCCTTGCCGTGTTCAGGCGAGGGCCACAGGCCGCGTGGACGAAGCAGCATCACCACGATCATGGCCAGCGCGATCAGCAACTGGCGAAGGATGGCAGCGTCCAGGCGGCCATCGGTCATGGCTTGCAGAGGGCCGGCCACATAGCGCAGCACTTCGGGCAAGGCAGACAGCAACACAGCGCCCAGG
>VERU01000434.1 GCA_018882485.1 Rhodoferax sp.
GGCCGGACCCACATCTTCCAGCCGGTTGATGGTGACGCCCTCGGCGCCCATGGCGCGGGCGATTCCGGCAAAGCTCTGGTTGTCCAGCTCGCCGGCCACGAAGCGGCGGTTGTAGAAATCGACCTGGTTTTTCTTCTCCGCGCCCCACTGGCGGTTGTGGAACACCACCGAGGTGACCGGGATGTCGTGGCGCACGCAGGTCATGATCTCGGACATGCTCATGCCCCAGGCGCCATCGCCGGCATAGGACACGGCGGGCCGGTCGGGGGCGGCCACCTTGGCGCCGATGATGGTGGGCAGCGCGTAGCCGCAGTTGCCGAAGCTCATGGGCGCGAAGAAGCTGCGCGGCTCTTCGAAGCGCAGGTAGCTGTTGGCCACCGAGTTGATGTTGCCGATGTCGGTGGACACCATCACCCGCGGCGGCATGGCCTTCTCCAGTTCGCGCAGCACCTGGCGCGGATGCAGCCATCCACCGCCCTCGCGCCGGGCCTCCTCGATCATGTCCAGGCTGTAGGCGTCGCGCTCATGCGTCCAGCCGTCGAGTTCGCGCTCCCAGGCGGCCTTTTCGGAGGCCACGGTGGCAGCGCGCTCCGTGCGGTTGCCGTCACAGGTCAGGGTCCGGCCCTGCAGGCGCTGCACCAGAGCCCGCGCAGCCGCCGCAGCGTCCCCGTGCACCCCCACATCGATCTTCTTCACCAGACCGAGGTTGGTGTGATCGGCTTCCACCTGGATGATGCGGGCCTGCTTGGGCCAGTAGTCCAGGCCATGCTGGGGCAGGGTGCCGAACGGGCCCATGCGCGAGCCCAGCGCCAGCACCACATCGGCCTGGGCGATCAGCTTCATGGCGGCCTTGGAACCCTGGTAACCCAGCGGACCGCACCACAGCGGATGGCTGGCCGGGAAAGCGTCGTTGCGCAGGTAGCCGGTCACCACGGGCGCGCCCAGGCGTTCGGCCAGGGCTTGGCATTCGGCCACGGCATTGCCCATGACCACGCCGCCGCCCGCCAGGATCACCGGAAACTTGGCGCTCGCCAGCAGGTCGGCCGCGGCGTTGAGGCTGTTCTCGCCACCGGCACCCCGCTCCACCCGCATCGGCCGGGGGATCTCGCAGCTGATCTCGCCATAAAAATAGTCGCGCGGGATGTTGAGCTGGGTCGGGCCCATCTCGGAAATGGCCCGGTCGAAGCAGCGAGCCGTGTACTCGGCCATGCGCTTGGGGTTGTTCACATGGCCCTGGTATTTGGTGAACTCCTGAAACATGGGCAGCTGGTTGGCCTCCTGGAAACCACCCAGGCCCATGCCCATGGTGCCGGTCTCGGGGGTGATCATCACCACCGGGCTGTGCGCCCAGTAGGCCGCGGCAATGGCCGTCACGCAATTGCTGATGCCCGGGCCGTTCTGTCCGATCACCACACCGTGCCGTCCGCTGACGCGGGCGTAGCCATCGGCCATGTGCGCGGCGCCCTGCTCATGCACCACGGGAATCAGCGAAATGCCGGCCGGCGCGAAGATATCCATCGCGTCCATGAAGGCCGAACCCATGATGCCGAAAATTTCGGTCACGCCATTGGCGACCATGGTTTCGACAAACGCCTCGGAGGGGGTCATCTTCTGCACCCCGCTGGTGGGGGTGCGGTGCGCGGCGGACGGTGCGTTCATGGACAGGCTCCTGAGGGTTCGGACACAAGGGGTACGGCGGCCGCCACCCGCCCCCCAAGGACGGAGGTGGCGGGTGACAGCGGTCGCGGCATTCTAGGAGTCAGGGCATCCCGGGGTCAACAAAAATTTCAATAACCAATACGAAATCGACAAATTTCCGGAATATGGATATAGTTTGAGGCCCATGCATGCCGCCAGCCACACCAGCCCCGCCAGCCCCGCCAGCCCCGAATGGTTCGCCGTCAACGGTGACACCCCGGCGCTGCGCCTGTTTTCGCTGCTGGAGACCATCGCCGCCCACGACCGGCTGTTTTCATTGCAGGGTCTGGTGGAAGAGACCGGGCTGCCCAAGCCCACGCTGCACCGCATGCTGCAGCAGCTCGAGGCCGGCGGCCTGATCCAGCGCCAGGGCGACGGGCGGCACTACAGCACCGGGGTGCGTCTGCGCCGGCTGGCGGGCCAGCTGCTGCGCAACAGCACCTACCACGGCGCGCAGCACGCGGTGCTGCGCGCACTGGTCGACGAATTGGGCGAAAGCTGCAACATCACGGCGCTGGAAGGCAGCGAGGTGGTCTACCTCGACCGGGTGGAAACCGCCGCCCCGCTGCGCTTTTACCTGCAGCCCGGTTCGCGGGTACCGGCGCACTGCTCGGCCAGCGGCAAGATGTTTCTGTCGCAGATGAGTCCGGCGCAGCGCCACCGGCTGCTGGGCCACGCCCCACTGAGCGCCTACACCGCCAAGACCCTGACCGACCCAGCCCTGCTGGAACAGGAACTGGCCCGGGTGCGGCGCGACGGCCATGCGCTGGACGATGAGGAGTTCCTGCCCGGCCTGCTGTGCGCCGCCGTGCCGGTTCCGGTGGCCAGCGGCCGGCCGCACCTGTGCGTGGCAGTTCAGGCCCCGGTGATGCGGGTCGATGCCGACCGTGTGCTGCAGATGCTGCCGGCGCTGCGGCGTGCCGCCGATGCGCTGAGCCAGATCGAATCCGAGGCGCCCCGCAACGTGGCCGCCAGCGCCTGATCCCGGCCCCCTTTTTCCACCCCTGCGCCGACCGTGAACAACATGTCCCTTTCTCCCACCGGGGCAGACAGCCCGACCCTGCAACAGCCCGACCTGCTGCTCAGCGCCCGCGACCTGTTCGGCATCGAGGTCGACCTCCAGGTCCCGGCGTTCAGCCAGCGCAGCGCCCATGTGCCCGACATCGATCCGGCCTACCGGTTCAACCGCGAAGTCACCCTGGCGCTGCTGGCGGGCTTCCAGCACAACCGCCGGGTGCTGCTGCAGGGGCTGCATGGCACCGGCAAATCCACCCATGTGGAACAGGTCGCGGCCCGGCTCAACTGGCCGTGCATGCGGGTCAACTTGGACGGACACATCAGCCG
>VERU01000435.1 GCA_018882485.1 Rhodoferax sp.
CCTGGGGGCGGCCCGGCGGCGCTCAGGTTGCCCCCACGCTCCCGCACGGTGTGTCGGTCGCTGCCCCCCGAGGGGGCGTTCGCGCCTGGGGGCGGCCCGGCGGCGCTCAGGTTGCCCCCACGCTCCCGCACGGTGTGTCGGTCGATGCCCCCCCCGGGGGGGGCGTTCGCGCCGGGGGGCGGCGCGCCTACTCGACTTTGGCTTTGGCGCGCAGGTCTTCCTGGAAGCGAGTGAGTTTCTGCTGTTGCAGTTGCTGCTGGATCTGCGGTTTCACATCGTCGAACTTGGGCAGTTGCACATCGCGCACATCGTCGAGCCGGATGATGTGGAAGCCGAACTGGGTCTTGACCGGGGTGTCGGTCATCTTGCCTTTGGCCAGTTTGGTCAGTGCGTCGCCGAATTCGGCCACGTAATTGCTGGCGCCAGCCCAGTCCAGGTCTCCGCCGTTGGCGCCGGATCCCGGGTCCTTGGACGACTTCTTGGCCAGATCCTCGAACTTGGCCCCCTTCTTGATCTGGGCGATCAGTGCCCGGGCTTCGTCTTCCTTGGCCACCAGGATGTGGCGGGCCTTGTATTCCTTGCCGCCGTTGGCCGCCACGAACTTGTCGTACTCGGCCTTGACATCGGCCTCGCTGACGGGGTGGTTGCGCTGGTAGCTGCCAAACAGTTCACGGATCAGGATGGTCTGGCGCGCCAGTTCCATCTGGACCCGGAAGTCCTCGCTGGCGTCCAGACCCTGCTTCTGAGCCTCCTGGATGAAGATTTCCCCCGCGATCACCTCGTCGCGCAACTGGCCCTGCATCTCGGGCGTGACCGGCCGGCCAGACTTGGCGATCTGCTGGGCCAGGGCCTCGACCCGGGCCACGGGCACGGCCTTGCCGTTGACGATGGCCACGTTTTGCGCCAGGGCGACGGGCGCCAGGGCGGCGGCCAGCAGCGCCGCGGCCAGCGCGCTCAGCAGGGGGATGGATTTCGAAGTCAAGTCAGGTGCTCCCGGGTGGTCGGTCGGATGAAAAGGTCAGGAAGAGGGGGCCGGCGGCAGGCGCTGTCAGGTATCGGGGACCCGCGCGTCGATGGCCAGCGCGTGCAGCCCCTGATCCAGAAAATCTTGCAGCGCATCATACACAAGCCGGTGCCGCGCCAGCGGCGAGCGCCCGCCAAAGCGCGCAGAGCGGATCCGCACCCGGAAATGGGTGCCCAAACCGGTGCCGTTGGCCCCCGCGTGGCCGGCGTGCAGGTGGCTGTCGTCGATCACTTCGAGGCTGGTGGGCTGCAGCGTCTCACGCAGCCGCTGGGCCAGTGCCTCGGCCGTGATGCCCCCGGAAGAGGCGTTCGCAGTGGGGGGCAGCCCGGAGAGACTCATGCCTGGGGCTCGTCGGACTTGAGGTGGCGGGCGATGTACAAGCCCTGGCCGACGATGAAGGCCAGCGGGAAGATGTAGCCCCAGAGCTTGAAGTTGACCCAGGCTTCGGTGCTGTACCACAGCGCCACCCAGGCGTTGATGCCCGCCATGAACAGGCAGTAGACCACCCAGATCTGGTTGAGCCGGTGCCAGACGGCATCGGGCAGGTCCAGGTGGCTGCCCAGCAGCAGCTTGAGGAAGTTCTTGCGCAGGCCCCACAGCGCGACGGCCAGGGCCACCGCCATGGCGGCGTACAGCACGGTCGGTTTCCACTTGATGAACCGTTCGTCGTGCAGCAGCAGGGTCAGGCTGCCGAAAACCAGCACCAGCGCCAGGGTGATCTTGTGGATGGCCTGCAGCTTGCCGTCGATGCGGTACACCAGCGCCATCTGCAGCAGGGTGGCCGCCATCAGCACCGCCGTGCCGACGTAGATGTCGGTCAGCTTGAATGCGCCGAAAAACAGCAGGATGGGGAAGAAATCGATCAGCAGCTTCATCGCGGCTCGAAGTGTAGCGAGGCCGAATTCATGCAGTAGCGCAGGCCGGTCGGCGCGGGGCCGTCCTCGAACACATGACCCAGATGGGCGCCGCAGTCGGCGCAGTGCACCTCGGTGCGCTTCATCCACAGCAGCCCGTCGACCTGGGTGCCGACGGCGTCCTGCTGGATGGGCTGGAAGAAGCTCGGCCAGCCGGTGCCCGAGTCGAACTTGGCCTGCCCGTCGAACAGCGGGCGGTCGCAGCAGATGCAGTGGTAGGTGCCGTCTGCGTGCTGGTCGGCCAGGCGGCCGGTGAAGGCACGCTCGGTGGCTTCGTGGCGGGTGACCTGGTAGGCCAGGGGCTCGGCGCCTTTTTCGCGCAGCAGGGCCTGCCATTCGGCATCGGTCTTGGTGATCTTGAAGGGCATGGTGGGCTCCGGTGGCGTATGGGGTGACGGGGGGTGCGCGAGGTTCAGGAACTGCAGCTGATCTGGATGCCGGCTGCCCAGGCGGGCGGAAAGCCGGCCAGATCGTCATGGCCGGGGTGCTCGTCGAAGGGTGACTGCAGCCGCAGCAGCAGGCGCTCGACTTCCGAGTGGTCCTTGCGCTGGGCGGCCCGTATGGCGCCCTCCGCAAGGTGGTTGCGCAGCACAAACCTGGGGTTGGTCTTGAGCATCAAATCGGCCGCCAGCCCTTGAGGAATATGGCGATGTCGCTCTGAATACTGTAGCAGCCAGGCGTCGAAACCGGCGCGATCGGCGAACAGGTCCCGCACCGGTTTCAGATCGCCGTCGCGCCGCGCCAGGCTCAGGCGACGCCAGAAGATGGGGTAGTCCACGCCGCCCTGGGCCAGCAGGCCCAGCACGGCATCGATCAGGGCGCGGTCGTGCGCCCGCACGTCGGTCAGGCCCAGCCGGGCGCGCATCCGGGCTTCGAAGGCCTGTTCGTAGGCGGGTTGGTAGGCGTCCAGGGCGGCGCGGGCGCGATCGGCATCGCCAATCAGCGGCAGCAGGGCGCGGCCCAGGCAGTACAGGTTCCACAGGGCCACCTGCGGCTGGCGATGGAAGGCGTAGCGGCCGCTGTGGTCCGAATGGTTGCAGACGTGGGCCGGGTCGTAGGCATCGAGGAACTGGAAGGGCCCGTAGTCCAGGGTC
>VERU01000436.1 GCA_018882485.1 Rhodoferax sp.
GGCCTCATGGGTGTCCGTGATCGGTATATCGCCCAGCGCGTAGCGGTCACGTGCCTCGGTCAGGGCGCGTTCTACTGCGGCTTGCTGGCGCAGCAGCAGCGTCAGCCGGTGGTCGGCCAGCACGAGGTCGAAATAGCGCTGTGCGGTCGAAAGCATCCAGTCTTGCAGGCCGGCTTCCCATTCCAGGTTGGCGGCCTGCGCCAACAGCTCCAGCTGCCGGGTTTGCGCCCGACGCTCGGCGCTGTGAAGCGGTTGGCTCACTGCCAGGTTCCAGCGCAGCAGGGCGCCTGCCTGGACCGAGGTGGCGAACGAAGCGTCGCGGGTCGGGGGCATGCCCGGTGCTGAAAACTCGGCCCCCTGCAGACGGCTGTCGGCACCGCCCAGCCCGGCGGTGGCCTGCAGGCCGACGGTCGGCTGCCAGAGAGCGCTCGCCTGTCCGAGCCGCGCCGTACCCGCGTCCCGTGCCGCCTGCAGCACACGACCTTGCGGGTCCTGCAGGCGGGCTGCTTGCCAGATCGTCATCAGGTCGGCTGCCGGTGCGCTCAGGCTGCCCAGTGCCAAGGCCAGGACAGCCAGCATCTTGTTGGGTGTCATGTCGGTTCTCTGTTGTGTCTCTTTTGCGGGGGTCAGGCGGCTTCGTGCTGGCGCCGGTAGGCGGCGTAGTACAGCGTGGGAATCACCACCAGCGTGAGCACGGTGGAGACAAAGATGCCGAAGATCAGCGAGAGCGCCAGGCCGTTGAAGATTGGGTCGTCGAGGATGAAGAAGGCACCCAGCATGGCTGCCAGTCCGGTCAGCATGATGGGCTGCGCCCGCGTGATCGCCGATTGCACGATCGCCTCCCGGAAGGGCACGCCGTCACGCAGCTGCAGGTTGATGAAATCGACCAGCAGGATGGAGTTGCGCACGATGATGCCGGCCAGCGCGATCATGCCGATCATGCTGGTGGCCGTGTACTGCGCGCCGAACAGGGCATGACCCGGCATGACGCCGATGATGGTCAGCGGAATCGGCGCCATGATGATCAGCGGCGTGAGGTAGGAGCCGAACTGGGCCACCACCAGCAGGTAGATCAGGATCAGGCCCACCCCGTAGGCTGCGCCCATGTCGCGGAAGGTCTCGTACGTGATCTGCCATTCGCCGTCCCACTTGATGGTGTAGCCGCGCCAGGCGTCCGAGGGTGCGCTGATGAATCGCTCGGCCAGGGGCCGGCCGTCGGGTGCCTGGATGCGGCCGATGTCACCGCGCATCTGGAACATGCCGTAGAGCGGACTGTCGAGCCGGCCGGCCATGTCGGCGGTGACGAAGTTGACCGGCAGCAGGTCCTTGTGGATGACCGGCTGCTCACGCAGCGTGTCGCTCACCGTGACCAGTTCACGGATCGGCACCAGCCGGCCAGAGGCACCGCGCACGGTGAGCTGCAGCAAAGCGGCCAGGTCACCCTGGCGTTCGGGGGGCAACTGAAGCAGGGCAGGGACGGGGTACTTGCTGCCGTCGTGCAGGTAGGTGGTGGCTTCGCCGGCCAGTCCGGCACGCAGTGTGCTCACGATGGCCTGTTGCGGCACCCCCAGCAGCGCCGCCTTGCGGCGGTCCACCAGCAGCAGCTTGCGGGGGGCGTCGGCGATGCTGCTGTCGTCCACGTCCACCACATCGGGCGTGCCCTCGAAGACGGCGCGCACCGCCTTGGCCACGGCCTGGCGGCCCTGGGCATCCGGGCCGTAGATTTCGGCCAGGATCGGCGACAGCACCGGGGGTCCCGGGGGGACTTCCACCACCTTCACGTTGGCGCCCCGAGCTCGGCCGATCTTTTGCAGGGCTGGCCGCAACCGGGTTGCGATCGCGTGGCTTTGTGCCTTGCGGTCGTGCTTGTCCACCAGATTGACCTGGATGTCGCCGACTTCGCCGCCGCTGCGCAGGTAGTACTGGCGCACCAGCCCATTGAAGTTGATGGGTGCCGCCGTGCCCACGTAGGTCTGGTAGTCGGTGACTTCCGGCGCCTGCGCCAGCACCGCTCCCAGTTCGCGCATCACGGCGGCGGTCTCTTCCAGCGGGGTGCCGGCCGGCATGTCGACCACCACCTGGAATTCCGACTTGTTGTCGAAGGGCAGCATCTTCAGCAGGACCAGCCCCGTGGCTGGCAGCGCCACAGACAGGACGATCAGTGCGGCGATACCCAGGCCGAGCAGGCTGCGGTTGCGTCGGCCGGTCCGGCTGTCGAGCAGCGGTCGGAAAATACGCTCGAACAGGGGCGCCAGGCGCACGCTCAATCCGCCTGCATGGGCGTTTGCGTGGCCGGACGACTCTTTCATCCACAGGCGCGACAGCCAGGGCGTGACGACGAAGGCGATGGCCAGCGACAGCAGCATGCCCATGCTGGCATTGATCGGGATCGGGCTCATGTAGGGGCCCATCAGGCCGCTGACGAAGGCCATCGGCAGCAGCGCCGCGATCACGGTCAGCGTCGCCAGGATGGTCGGGCCGCCGACCTCGTCGACCGCGCCCGGGATGATCTCGGCCAGGGTCCGGGCCGGATGCAGCGCCTGATGCCGGTGAATGTTCTCGACCACCACGATCGCGTCGTCGACCAGGATGCCGATCGAGAAGATCAGCGCGAACAGCGAGACGCGGTTCAGCGTGAAGCCCCAGGCCCAGGACGCGAACAGCGTGACGGTCAGCGTCAGCATGACAGCGGCGCCGACGATGGCCGCCTCGCGCCGACCGAGCGCGATGAACACCAGCGCCACCACCGATGCGGTCGCGAACAGCAGCTTCTGGATCAGCTTGCTCGCCTTGTCGTTGGCGGTCGCGCCGTAGTTGCGCGTCTCGGCCACCTGCACCGCGTCGGGAATCACGGTGCCGCGCAGCTGGCCGACACGGGCCATGACGGCATTGGCGACGTCGATCGCGTTCTCGCCCGCCTTCTTGGTGATGGCCAGCGTGACGGCGGGGTATTCGCCGCCGCCCTGAGCCTGGCCCAGGCCATGCCAGACATAGCGGCTTGCCGGCGGCGCGCCTTCCTGCACGCTCGCCA
>VERU01000021.1 GCA_018882485.1 Rhodoferax sp.
GGGCTTCATGGGTCGGTGGCCGCAGTGTGTAGCCCAGGTCGGCCAGTCCGACGGGCGTGGTGCAGTGTGAGCAGACCAGGCGGGGCGTGAACCCCTCGCCGCAGCGGTGCTGCAGCCGCGTTGGCAGTTCCTGCGCCCGGGGGCTCCAGCGCTTTTCCCACAGCCAACTCATCAGCACCGGGTCGTAGAGGGCCAGACCGGCCTGCGTCAGGTGGTAGGCCCGACGTCCTGGACGATCCGAGCCCGGGCGCTGTCGCAGCAGCCCTAAAAGGGTCAGCCGCTGCAAGCGGTTGGCCAGCGTGGACCGTGGGATCGCCAACCGGGACTGCCAATCGTTGAACCGGCGCACTCCGGTGAAGGCGCCCATCAGCACCGCCAGGGTCCAGCGATCGCCCAGCATCTGCAGACCCTGGGCAAGTGGACTGCCGCTCAGCGCAGCCTGCAACCCGGCCAGGTCGGGTTGCTCAGGCATCCGCTTCCACGACGAAGCTCACCACCGTGGCGCAAGAGCCGCCGATGTTCAGGGTCTGCACCCGGCGTGCCCCCTCGATCTGGCAGTCCCGTGCCTGCCCGGTGACCTGCCGGGCGGCATCGAACAGCATGCGTGCACCGGTGGCGCCGACCGGGTGGCCGCAGCCGATCAGCCCACCACTCATGTTGATCGGGCAGCGGCCGCCAGGGGCAATGCGGCCGTCCTCCACGGCCTGCCAGCTCTGGCCTGGCGGCGTCAGACCAAAATGGTCGATCGCCATGTATTCGGTGGTGCTGAAGCAATCGTGGGTCTCGATGCCATCGAGGTCATCGACCCCTGACAAGCCCGCACGCCGCCAGGCGTCCTCGATCGTCGCGCGCACATGCGGAAACACGTGGGCCTCTTGGCGACTGCGTTCCAATTTGTCCTTGAGCCGCAGCCCGGCGTTGCGATGTCCCCAGCCGGCGATGCGGGGCAGCGCGTTCAGTGTACGACCCCGGGCTGCGGCATGCTGTTGCGCGAACCGGCCCGAGGCCAGCAGCACCGCGCAGGCGCCGTCGGTGATCTGGCCGCAGTCCTGACGCCGGGTCCCCGGTTCGATCACCGGGTTGGCCTCGTCGTCGTCGGTGAAGCTCAGCGGGTCGAACTGCCACTTGCGCGTCTGCGCCAGGGGATTGCGCCGCGCGTTGCCGTAGTTCAGTTCCGCAATCCGGTTCAGATGCCTGCGGTCCAGTCCGTAGCGCCGCTCGTACTCCTGAGCCACCAGGCCAAAGGCGGCGGGCCACATGAAGCGGCAGGCGATGTCTTCGTGGCCCTGCCAGGCCGCTGCGTTCTGGTTCTGCGAGGCCACATCACCGGGCAGGTTCTTGAACTCCTCCACCCCGAGCACCAGCACGCAGTCGTAACGCCCGGCCTCGATTTCAGCCATGGCGGTCAGGATGCCCAGCGACGACGAGGCGCAGGCTCCCTCGTGCCGCATGGCCGGGACGCCCCAGAGCTCCGGCACCACCTGGGCCACCATGGCCCCAAGGTGTGCCTGCTGGCGCTGCAGTTCGCCGAAGGCGTTGCCGACATGGATGCTCTGCACCGCGGACGCATCGAGCGCGGCCGCTTCCAGAGCCCCCCGCGTGGCTTCCCGGGTCATGTCCGACAGGTCCTGGCCATGGCGGGACCAGGCCTTGGCGAAATCGGTCTGGTAGCCGCCCAGGATGTAAACAGGTTCGGGCATTTCAAGCTCCTTGACGGGGGTAGGACAGGCTTCCCATGCGGGACAGGGCCGCGCGGTAGTCCTGCTCCAGCCGGTCCACGATGACCGACACCGGTTCGACCGCATGGATGGTGCCGAGGCCCTGACCGGCCGCCCACACCTCCGACCATTTCTTGCCGGCGATGGACTGGTTGCTGTCGTAGTCGCGTCCGGGCGCGTCCGGCATGCGATCGGGGTCGAAGCCCTGAGCCCGCAGCGACGGTTTGAGCCAGCTTGCCGGTGTGCCCGAGACACCGGCGCTCACCACCAGGTCGTCCATGCTGCAGTCCACCACCATCTGCTTGTACCCGGTGGGAGCCATGCTTTCGGCTGCGGGAATGAAGCGCGTTCCCATGTAGACCAGGTCGGCTCCGGCGGCCACTGCTCCGGCAACCCCCCAGCCGTCACTGATGCCGCCCCCCACGATCACCAGCCCGTCGAAGAACTCCCGAATGGCGCTCACGAAGGCGAAGGGCGAGAGGAAGCCGGTGTGCCCGCCCGCCCCGGCGCAGACGCAGGCCAGCCCGTCGGCTCCGGCCGCCACCGCCTTGCGCGCCAGTCCCAGGCTGGTGACATCGGCAATCACCAGGCCGCCGTAGCCGTGCACCACCTCGATGGCCGGCTTGGGGCTGCCCAGTGCGGTGACCACCAGGGGTGGCTGGTAGCGGGCCACCAGCGCCAGATCCTCTGGCAGCCGCTGGTTGGATGAGTGCGTCACCAGGTTGGCGCACCAGGGTCCCAGTGCCGCCTCGGGGTGCTGGTCGCGGGCCTGCGCCAGGCCCTCGGTGATCTCCCGCATCCAGTCGTCGAGCACCGCAATCGGCCGGGCGTTGGGGGTGGGAAAGGCGCCGACGATGCCGGAGCGACAGGCCTGCAGCACCAGCTGGGGCCCGGAGATCAGAAACATGGGGGCGGCGACGACAGGCAGCCGCAGGGGAAAGGGCAGTCGGGTGGGCATGGTGACGATGGGTCTGGTGGAAACGGGTTCGACGAAGGGCGTTCAGGTCGCGGTCTGGCCCAGTGCCAGCGCGCGCAGCAGGGCGGCCAGCTCCGGCGCGCACTCCAGCGGTGTCTGGTGCCCGGCCGATTCCAGCCAGACCAGCCGGGCGCCGGGTATCAGCGCCGCCAGATCTTCCGACAACTCGGGCGGCGTGACCCGGTCGTGGCGGCCGCAGGCCACCAGCACCGGCAGTTGCAGCCGGGCCAGTGCGGCCCGGTGGTCGCTGCGCACCATCAGGGCCCGCGTCTGGCGCATGGCCGCCTCGGCGCCGACGGCGTGCATCATGGACCGCATGGCTGGAACCAGATCGGGGTCGGCCGCGTGGTCAGGGTGCAGGCTGTAGGGGATGATGCCCTCCACGGTGCGTTCGAAGTTGCGCTGCAGTGCCGAAATGGTCTTTTCCCGCACCAGCAGGCTCTGCTCGGTTTCGATGCCGGCCGAACTGTCCAGCAGGGCCGCCGCATGCAGGGCCCGGGCAGGCCGGGCCAGCATCTCGATCACCACATAGCCGCCCATCGAAAAGCCACACAGCGTCACCGGGTGATCGGCCGGCACATCGGCCAGGCATTGCCAGGCATCGGCGGCCATGGCTGGAATCGAGTCCTGCGTGAGCACCTGGGCCGTGCGTACGTCGACCTCCGGTTCCAGCTGGTGCCGCACGCGATCCCAGATGGCCCCGGTGTTGAACATGCCGGGAACCAGCAACAGCACCGGCTTCATGCCTGGATCCCCAGCACGGCGCGCGCCTGTTCCCGCAGCGTGCGCTTGAGGATCTTGCCCACCGGGTTGCGGGGCAGGCTGTCGATGGGCAGCAGGTACTCGGGCAGCTTGTAGGCCGCCACCCGCTGCGTGTCGCGCAGAAAGGTCGTCAGGTCGATCAGGGTCGGGGCCTTCCCGGCTGCGGCCACCACGCAGGCGCACAGCTTCTCGCCCAGCACCGCATCCGGAACGCCCACCACGGCCACCTCCTGGATGCCCGGGCAGGCCGCCAGCAAGCCCTCGATCTCCTCGCTGGAGATGTTCATGCCGCCCCGTATCACCAGGTCCTTGGAGCGCCCGACATAGCGGTAATACTGCAATTGCTCGCCGGCCAGCTCGAACAGGTCGCCGGTGCGGTAGTACCCCTGGTCGTCAAAGGCCCGGGCCGTCATGTCGGGGGCCCGGAAGTAGCCACTGAACACCGTGGGACCGGCGAATCGCAGTTCGCCGGCCACACCGGGGAGGACGATGTCCTGCTCCGTGGCCAGATCGACCAGCCGCGTGCGGATCTTGCGGGTGGTCGAGATCCGCCAGCTGTAACCCTGGACCCCGATGCGCGGAAAGTAGCGCGCCCGCAGGGCCGGGTCGGGCATGTCGATGTCGCTGCTGGTCAGCGCCGCCCCTTCGTTGGAACCGAAGTAGTTGACGATCTGCACCCCATGCCGGTCGGCAAAGCCCTGCACCATCCAGTCCGACAGCGGGGCTGAACCCGAGCCGATGCGGCGCAGCCGCCCGAAATCGATGCCTTCCAGCAAATGGTCTTCCTGCATCAGCCGGTTCAGGATGGCCGGCGCGGCCACGGTGTAGTCGATGCCTTCCTCGCGCAGCTGCCGCAGGAATACCGGCAGGCTGAAAGGGTGGTGCTGGATCACGGTGGCACCCAGCACCAGCCAGGTGGCGAACGCGGCCGAAATGCCCGACATGTTGACCAGCGGGAAGGGGTTGAGCAGGCGTGCGCCGGGCTGCAGCTGCCCCGCCTCGATGATGCTGGGCGGAACGATCAGCCATTCGTTGTGGCTGCGCGGCACGCCCTTGGGAGCCGCCTCGGTGCCCGAAGTCCAGCAGATCGTGAACACATCGTTGGCGCTGACATGCGCCGCCCGGGCCGCCAGGTCCACGCGGTGATGCTGCGGCGTCGTCAGGGCCTGACGCGTTGCGGCCCCCACATCCGTCACCC
This sequence comes from Rhodoferax sp., assembly GCA_018882485.1. Taxonomy (GTDB): domain Bacteria; phylum Pseudomonadota; class Gammaproteobacteria; order Burkholderiales; family Burkholderiaceae_C; genus Rhodoferax. Next base: position 4,655 of record VERU01000021.1, read on the forward strand.
CTTCAGGCAGCGATCCGCCCCAGGCCAGAACATGCCGCAGGTGCGGATGGCTTCTGCCCAGTGCCAGGTACATGGCGGCGGCGGCATGGCCGGATTGCGCCTGGCCGATGTGCCCCAGTGTCACGACGGCACAGGCCTGGGTGATCTGCAGGATGTGCGCCAGCTCGTGTTCGCGGTACTGCACGGGCACGGGTGTGACGATGATCCCCAGCCGGGCGCAGGCCAGGTAGACCACGAACTGCTCCACCACATTGGGCAGGTGCATCACCAGAATGTCATCGCGCCCCAGGCCCTGGTCCAGCAGCAGCCGGCACAGCCGCTGCACCTCGTCGCCCAGAGCCCGCCAGGTCAGCCGGCGCGGCGCACCCGGCGCGAAATCGGCCCGGTTCGGGGCATCGGCCACGGCTTCGCGGTCCGGATGCCGCACCCGCTGACGCTCGAACACATCCCACAGGGTGAGTTCGCCCCACCAGCCCCGGGCGGTGTATTCGGCGATGTGCCGGGGGCTTGCCAGCTCCATGTCAGTAGCCGCGCGCCAGCCGCTCGGCGCTCACCCAGGTGGAATGGAAGCCGTTCGGCACCCGCTGTGGCAGACGGATGCGGCAGACCGGCCCCTGGGCAATGTCATGGGCATCGAACACGGTGACCCAGGATTGCCGGGCCAGCGCATCCCACATGAAGCCCACCAGGTAACCGTCGTCTTCGGCCTGCCAGCGGTCTTTGGGCGCGAACGGCGCTTCGCTGAACCACTTGTGCGTCCCCTCGTGGTAGGTGCTGCAGCTGTCGCGATCCAGGTCGTACCGCACCAGCCCGCAGAAGCGGGGGTCCTCGGCCCGGGTGCTGCGCCCCATCAGGACGTTCCAGGAGTAGCGCGTCTTGTACCCCTGCATCCAGGAATTCACCACCGGGAACTCCTGGTTGACGATGTCGTCGATGGTGCGCTCGCGGGTCTGACCGGTGCGCAGGTTGAATCGCCATTCGTGAAAGATGAAATCGTGTTCCAGATTGGCCAGCATCTTGGGGAAGCGCTCCACATCCACCCGTCCGCGCAGGTCGGTGGGCAGCCGGAACGGCGTTCCGGTCATCACGATCTCGGTCCCGCCCTGGCCATCGTCTTCCTCCCAGGCGTTGGAGACGTGGTACATGTAGGTCGGACTGGCCTCGAACCAGCGGATCTGGTCGGGCGTTCCATGGCGGGGCACCACCCCGAAACGCGAGGGCAGGGTGTGATGGAATTTCAGCTTGTGCCGCCCCGCCGCAAAGGCGTCCATGTCGTAGAACAGCGGCAGGTCGTGCAGGATGGTGTAGTTCGGCGTGATCGCCATGTCGTGCGGCAGCCGCGGCCCGGGCAGCTGCACCGGCATGAAGGTCCTGAGCTGGCCGCTGCGGTCCACCACCCCGTAGTGCATGTACGGGGCCTGCTTGCCGTAGGCAAAGAACAGGAATTCCCCCGTGCGCTCGTCCACCCGGGAATGGGCCGAGATGGGCAGCCCTTTCAGGCGCGGATCGATATCGAGCTGGCCCAGCGTGCTCAGGTCATCGGGCCGGCAGCGGTAGACGCTGCCGCCCAGGTACCACATGGACACCAGCGACCCGGCGAAATACTTCACATCCGTGTTCGAGGTGTTCTTCACGGGCATGTCGGGCCGGTCGCGGCGCGGCGGATCCTTGATGCCCTGCCACAGCGCGCTGCCCGCTTCGAGTTCTTCGCGCAGGCTGTCGGTCATCACCCAGCGGTTGCTGTAGCGGGCCCGTCCACCCGCGAAGTGGACCGCATGCAGCATGCCGTCGCCGTCGAACCAGTGGTAGCGGCCCGGGGCTTCGAAACGGCGGTTCGGCCCGTTGCGCACGTACACCCCGTTGAGGTCCTTGGGGATTTCCCCCTCTGTGGCGCTCAGGTCGATCTGCACCTCGCGATCGACGGGCGCGAAGCCGCCTTGCAGTACCGGGATGTCGCTCAGGTCCATGGGGTGTGCTCCTTCAGAGTGGAGGGATGGGTACGGGCGGCGCCAGCGGGCGCCGCGACTGGGTCACGCAAAAGCGGTTGGCCACAAAGGCCAGGTGGGTCAGCGCCGCGTTGCCGGCCGGATTCAGCCCGGTCACGTGGTAGTCGCTGTAGGCTGCGGCAAAGTTCAGGGGCATGGCCCCGGTGCGGTTGATGGTGAGCTGCGCGCCCGCCTGCGCATAGGCCTGCTCGGCCTGTGCCACATAGCCCTCGTCCTCGGAGTACAGGAAGGCGGTCAGACCGCCGAACTCCCGCGCGTCGCGGGTCGCCTGGGCCAGGGCATCGGCGGCGTCGTCACAGGCGATCACGAAACTGACCGGACCGAACCGCTCCTCGCCGTACAGGTCGCGTTCGCCCTTGCCCACCTGCAGCATCAACGGCGTGCTGGTGCGCGCCTGGGGAAACTCGGGATGCGGGTAGCTGCGCGGAGCCAGCAGCACCTGCCCGCGCTGCGCGCCCTGCTGCTGCATCTGCGCCAGCAGCGCCAGGGTTTGCGGCGACTGGATGGTGGCCAGGATCATGGCCGCCTTCTTCGGCTCGCGGCACAGCGCGTCCACCGCGGCCGCCAGCCGCCGGCCGACCTCATCGAGCGCCACCGTGCCCGACGGCGTGCGGACTCCCCGCGCCGGGACGTAGATGTTCTGCGGACTGGTGCACATCTGGGCACTGAACATGCACAGCGTGGTGGCCAGGCTGCGCAGGGCGGCGTCCAGATCGTTCGCCGATTCCAGAACCACCGTGTTGCAGCCCGCCGTTTCGGTGAAACTGAGCGCGGGGTAGGCGTTGCGTTCGACCCATTGCCCGAACTGCACGCTGCCCGTGAAGTCCACCATCGCGGTGCGTGGATGCCGGACCAGAATCTTGCCCAGCGGCGCATCGCGGCTGTCGGGCGCCATCGTCACCAGGTTCGGATCGAAGCCCGCTTCCTGCAGCACCTGGCGGAACACCCGGACCGAAATGGCCATGGGCAGCACCGTGGCCGGGTGGGGTTTGACGATCACCGCGTTGCCGGTGGCCAGGCTGGCCATCATCGACGGCCAGGCGTTCCAGGTCGGAAAACTGGCGCACGAGAAGCACACGGCCACCCCCCGAGGCACCAGCCGGTAGGTTTTTTGCAGCGCAATCGTCGAGGGCCCGAACTGGCGCTCCCAGTGCGCCTGGGGTGTTACCGCATGCTGCGCCTGGTGGGCATACACCAGGGCCTCGATGGCACGGTCCAGTGCGTTCACGCCCGAACCCGTGTAGGCCATGTTGAAGCTCTGGCCAGCGGTGTGCATCACGGCATGGGCGATTTCGAACAGGTGCTCACGGTACAGACGGTCCACCACCTCCATCAGCACACCGATGCGGGTATCCACCGGCACCCTCGACCAGTCGCCCAGGGCGTTGGCGGCGGCATCGAACAGCCGGTCCGGGTCGGCCCGGCAGTAGCGGATGCCGAGGGCCGCCTGGGTGTAGGGGGAGACTTCCTCGCCCAGCGTGTCGGCCTCGCCGGGCTGGTCCAGCTCGAACAGCCGGGGCGCATCGGAACCCAGATGAGCCTGAAAGGCCGCCAGACCCCGTGCCTGCGCGGCCGCGGCATCCGGGTACTTGGCCGGCAGTTCCGGAAAGGGGCTCCAGCAGTTGCGAACCGCACAGGCCTGGCGGGCGCCCTCGAAACGGTCGCGGTGCCGTTCAAAATACCCGGCACCCCGGACAGCGGCGGCCGTCATGTCCTGCGCTCCCAGACCAGTCGGTGCCGGCGCTGCACGCTGCCGCCCTGCAGCGCGTCGGTGGCCGACAGGGTGAGGCGCCCATCCGGTGCCAGTTCCACCTGCCGCACCTGGCGGCTGCCCACGAAGTTGGGGTTGAGCGCGTGCGTCACCTCGTGCACCACCTGCTGGCCGGTGCCCTCTTGCTCCAGCCGGTAGCGGCCAGCGTACTGAAAATAGCTCTCGAAGGCCGCCAGCCGTTCGGCGTCGGGCGCGTTGCGCGGGCTGTCCTGCGAAAGCGCCGGCCGTTCGGCCCGTGCGATGCACGCGCTCATGCGCCCGTCATCGGTGTAGCACAGCAGGCCCGTGGCGTCCGCCCCGAAGGGCAGGGTGGCGGGGCGCCCATCGCTGTACTGGATGTCCCAGCACACCAGGTGCCAGCTCCCCTGCAGCGGATTGCTGCCCTCCGCCCGCTCGACCGCATGGCTCACGTCCGTCTCCAGTCACTTTCTTAGTTGGACCGATGCTAGCCGCCGGTTGCTGCTTTGGCAACCGGCCTTGGGCCGGCCCCTGGCCACCCTTGTCACCTGCGTGTCAGCCGGCGGGGCCGCTCACCGATCCGGCATCGGGAGCGCGGGGCCCTGCCGGGTTGGCTGGCGGGGCCTGCGTCACCCGGGACACCTGGGAACGTTGTGACGGCTGTGACAGTTGTGACAGTTGGGTGCGCAACTGGCGCACCTCCTCGCGCACGGCGCCGATCTCGCGCAGCAGGTCGCGCTCGATCTGGCGCTCCTCCTGCTCCACGAAGATGGCCGCCACCGAGGCCGTCACCAGCGACAGCACCGCCAGCCCCAGCAGCACCACCAGCACCGAAAAGAACCGGGAGACATGGGTGCTGGGCACCAGGTCGCCGTAGCCCACGGTGGCCGCCGTGGTGAAGGCCAGCCACAGGCCGTCGCCCAGGGTCTGGACCTGCGGCTCCAGCAGCCAGAAACCCACGCCGCCGAGCCCCAGGATCATGAGGCACAGCACCAGGGAATAGATCAGGCCGCGCCGGGTGACCCGGCTGCGGCGCAACTTGCGCAGCTTCATGGCGCCACTGTACGCGCTGGCGGGGTGTGCGCCGACTTGACGGCGGTCAAGCTGGCCCGCCTGGTTTTGGTGCACACTGATCCGGTCGCCCTGCGACGGCCGGCGCCCACCTGCGACCGCCCTCGCCAGTCCACCGGCAACCCGGGTTGGCAGGTGGTCGGTGGCGACGCACAATGCCCTCATGAAACTTGCCCTGCTGTCCGACATCCACGCCAACCTGCGGGCGCTGGAAGCCTGTCTGGCCCATGCTGCCAGCCAGGGTGTGACCCACCACGCCCTGCTGGGCGACCTGGTGGGCTACGGCGCCGAGCCGGGCGCCGTCGTCGAACGTGCGCGCGACCTGCAATCCCGCGGCGCCTGGGTGCTCCAGGGCAACCACGACGCGCTGGCGGTCCAGCCGCCGGCCGAGGTCCGGCAGATCGGGGACAGCACGGCCGCCTGGACCCATGCGCAGCTCGATCCCGGCCAGCGCGCCTACCTCGCGGGCCTGCCGCTGACGCACCGGAGTGACTCCGTGCTGCTGGTGCATGCCAGCGCCGATGCGCCGTCGCAGTGGCGCTATGTCCAGGATGCCCGCAGTGCGGCGCTCAGCCTGGACGCGGCCGCCGTCCATCCGGCGGTGCGGCATGTGTTTGGCGGCCATGTTCATCACCAATGCCTGTACTACCGCGGGCGCGATACCGGGTTGATGCAGTTCAACCCGCGCCCGGGTGTGCCGGTGCCGTTGCCTCGCCACCGGCACTGGCTGGCCACGGTGGGCTCGGTCGGACAGCCGCGCGATGGCAACCCCATGGCCATGTACGCCGTGTTCGATGCCGAGCGCCTGCAACTGGTTTTTCACCGGGTGCCCTACGACCACCCCGCGGCAGCCCGGGCGATACGCCGGGCCGGACTGCCGGCCTTTTTTGCAGACCGGCTGGAGACGGGGCGATGAAGTTGCTGGAGCCGGGATCCCGGATCGATGGATTCCTGATCGGCGAATGCCTGCACGCCGGGGGCATGGCCCACATCTACCGGGTGCGTTACGCCGAGGGCGAGGCCGACCCCGGCTTTGCCATGGTCATGAAGGTGCCGCGCATGACCGCTGGCGACGGCGCCGAGAACATCGTCAGCTTCGAAGTCGAGCACCAGATGCTGCAGGTCATCAGCGGCCCTCACCTGCCGCGTTTCGTGGCCGCGGGCGACCTCGATCACCTGCCCTACCTGGTGATGGAATACATCGAGGGCCACACCCTGGACCACTGGCTGCAGGCCGAGGCCGCCCCGGATGCGGCGCAGATCGCCCGCCTGGGTGCCGCCACGGCGCAGGCGGTCCACAGCCTGCACCAGCAGAACGCGGTGCACCTGGACCTCAAGCCGGCCAATGTGCTGATCCGGCCCGATGGCAGCGCGGTGCTGCTGGATTTCGGTCTGTCCTGCCACGCCGACTACCCCGACCTGCTGGCCGAGCAGCTGCGCAAGGCGGTCGGCTCGCCGGCCTGGATCGCCCCCGAGCAGGTGGTGGGCGTGCGCGGCGATCCCCGCAGCGATGTGTTTGCCATCGGGGTCATGCTGTACCAGCTGGCCACCGGTGAACTGCCTTTTGGCGAACCGCAGACCGCAGGGGGGCTGCGGCAGCGGCTCTGGATGGACCCGCGGCCGCCGCGCCAGCTGCGCCCCGACACGCCCGAGTGGCTGCAGGAGGTGATCCTGCGCTGCCTGGCGCCGGTGGCGGCCCAGCGCTACCCGTCGGCCGCCCACCTGGCCTTCGCGTTGCGCCATCCGCAGCAGGTGCGCATCACGGAGCGGGGCCGGGCCACCCGGGGCACCGGCTTTGGCACCCATTTCCGGCGCTGGATCCGGGCCGCCGGCATGCAGTACCAGCCCAGTCCGCTGCCGGCGCGCCAGATCGACGAAGTGCCCATCCTGATGGTGGCGGTGCCGAACCGCGACGTGAGCGACGCCACCCTGTACTCGCTGCGCGAGGCCACCGCCCGGTCGCTGGGCACCCGGCCCGGCGCGCAGCTGGCCTGTGTCACCGTGATCTCGCCCGGCCAGACCAGCGCCACCGACGACACCGAGAGCGAAACCAGCGTGCACCGGCGGCACCTGAGCGCCCTGCGCCAGTGGGCCCAGCCGCTGGACCTCAGCGGCCACCAGGCCTCCTACCATGTGCTGGAATCGGGCGATGTGGCCGACGCGCTGCTGGCCTACGCGCGCGGCAACGCGGTCCATGCCATCGTGATGGGTGCGGCCACCCATGGCCTCATGACCCAGCGCCTGATCGCCACCGTGCCCATCAAGGTCGCCATGGACGCACCCTGCACCGTGGTGCTGGTCAAGCAGGCCCTGCCGTTCGAACGCCTGGCCGAACCGCTGGCGCCCGCCTGAGCCGGGGTGCCCGCCTGCGGTCCGGCGGTGACAATGGCTCCATGCCCGATCCCGCCGCATCCGATCCCGCCGACACCCCCCCGCTTCACCCGTTTGCGCGGCTCACGCCCGATCGGGTGCTCGATGCGCTGGCCGATATCGGTTTGCGGGGCGATGGCCGCCTGACCGCGCTGAGCTCCTACGAGAACCGCGTCTACCAGATTCCGCTGGAAGACGGGCAGGTGGTGGTGGCCAAGTTCTACCGTCCCGGCCGCTGGAGCGAGGCGCAGATCCTCGAGGAGCATGCCTTCGCCCTGGAGCTGGCGCAGGCCGAGGTGCCCGTGGTGGCGCCGCTGCGGGTGCAGCAGCGCACCCTGCACCAGGGCGGGGGTTTTGCTTTCAGCGTCAGCCCCTGGCGTGGCGGCCGGCTGCCGGAGCTTGATGAGCCCGAGGTGCTCGAATGGGTGGGTCGCTACCTTGCGCGCATCCACACCGTGGGTGCGCGCCACCCGTTTGCCTGCCGCCCGACACTGGATATCGAGACCTTGGGCTGGGGGCCCCGCGACTGGCTGCTCACCCACGACCAGCTGCCGCTGGATGTCCGATCTGCCTGGGAGGCTGTTTCGGGAAAAGCTCTTGAATTGATAGCAAACTATCCAGTTCTGGCAAGGTATGGAGGCCAAAAAGACTCAGAAGAAAAGCCGGTGGTGCGGCTGCGCCTGCACGGCGACTGCCATCCCGGCAACATCCTCTGGACCCCGCTGGATCGGCCTGCCGCTCAGGGGCCGGGCCCCCACTTCGTCGACCTGGACGACGCACGCACCGGCCCGGCCGTGCAGGACCTGTGGATGCTGCTCAGCGGCGAGCGGCCCGAGCGCACGCGCCAGCTGTCGCTGCTGCTCGACGGCTACGAGCAGTTCCGCGATTTCGACCGGCGCGAGCTGGCGCTGATCGAGCCGCTGCGCACCCTGCGCATGATCCACTACAGCCAGTGGCTGGCGCAGCGCCGTGACGATCCGGCCTTTGTCCGCAGCTTTCCCTGGTTCGGCAGCAGCGATTACTGGCAGGGTCAGGTGCAGGCCCTGGAGGACCAGCTCGAGGCCCTGCAGGAGGATCCGCTGTGGGCCTGACCCGGCACGGCCGGGCCAGCCGCCCCGATGTCGCCCCGAGGGCCGGACCGCCCGCGGGAGTGCCGCGGCCCATGCTGGTGCTGGCCCTGATCGCCATCGGCGTCGGCTGGGGCAGCACGCAGGCGCTGGGCAAGATCGCGGTCTCCACCGGACACCGGCATTTCGGGCTGATCTTCTGGCAATCGGTGGTCTGCGTGCTGGTGCTGGGCGCGCTCAACGCGCTGCGCCGGCGCAGCTTCGCCATCGACCGCGCCGGGCTGCGCTTTGCCCTGGTGGTGGCGCTGGTCGGCACGCTGGTGCCCAACTCCACCTTCTACATCGCGGTCGCCCATTTGCCGGGCGGCGTCATGTCCATCCTCATTGCCCTGGTGCCGCTGCTGGCCCTGCCCATGGCGGTGGCGCTGGGC
>VERU01000022.1 GCA_018882485.1 Rhodoferax sp.
CCACCGCGTCGGTCGGTTCGTCGCAAGCGCCGCCCGCCGCCGTGGACAACTCTGCATCGTTTGCAACCTGCCTGCAGTCCACTTAAAACTCGGGGAAAGCTGTTCAAACAAGCGGAGCCACTTCTCAATTAGGCATGCGTTCAACCAGAGAAATCCGAAAATTTCATGACCTAATTTTCCATTTTCACGCTCGTAAATTCCGAAATTTACGGTGTTCCGTGGCGCATTTCCGAATCATCGCTTTACCCGCGCCAGGCCAGGTCGCGCATCGCAGAAGCCATGGCCGACACGCCGGTGTCTTGCTGGCTGGGCCGCGGCAGGCCGGTGAAGCCACGCTGGTTCGCCAGATGTCGGGCAGCGGGGTGCGTTACCTGTCGCTGGACGATGAACTCACCCTGATGTCTAAGCGAAATCGAGGGGCAGTCACTGAACTGGCTTGACAGCGTGTTCTCCGGGCGGATTCCTCAGGCGAGTACGCAAGCGCTGGGAGGAGACTTGGTCGATCGCCTCTTGCGCGGCGGGTACCCCGAAGCCATCTCAAGATCGACACCCAGGCGCCGGAGCGCCAGGCTGCGGCAATACATCGATGCCCTCATTCAGCGCGACGTGCGCGATGTCTCGGGCATCGAAAAGCTGGAGCAGTTGCCGCGCTTTTTGCGGGCTCTGGCGCTGACGGCCGGTCAGATGTGCAACTACACCCAGCTGGCGGGGCAGGTTGGGCTGGACAGCAAAACGGCGGCAAAGTACGTGAGCGTGCTGGAGCAGATGTACCTGCTCAGGCGTATGGACGTTTGGGCTCGCAACAGACTGAGCCGGGTCGTCAAATCGACCAAGTTGCAGTTCATGGATTCCGGTTTGCTGGCCACCCTGATCGAGCTGACTGCACACGAGGTTGAGCAGGACAGAACCCGCTTTGGCCAGGTGTTGGAATCGTTTGTCTATGGCGAGCTGCTCAAGGCGACCACCACAGCCGAGGGAGATTACGCGCTTATGTACTACCGCGATGCCGACAAAGTCGAGGTCGATGTGGTCATTGAAAACGCGGCCGGGCAACTGGTCGGCGTGGAAGTCAAAGCCTCTGCCACCGTGAAGGAAAGCGATCTCAGGGGGCTGAGGAAACTGGTCCGTTTGGCCGGTGGTCCGTTCAAGATGGGCATCCTGCTGTACGACGGGGACGAGACCCTGCCATTGGGTGACAACATCTGGGCCGCGCCGCTCGCGACGCTTTGGGGCAGGTAGCCATCCTGGTTGCCGGATCCTCAGGCCGCCTGGCAAAGCCGAAGGGTGCCCCGATGGCGCGGGCGGCGGCCCCCAGGACCTGAGCCGAGCGGGCCCGCGTCCGCGTCATAATTCGGGTCATGGTCGCCCTCCAGACCCTGCGCGACGCACGTTCCATCGGCCGTTGGATGCTGGTGTGGTTTGCCCTGTCCATCGGGATCGCCGTGGCCTCGCCCGCGATCAAGCCGCAGACCCTCACACAGGTCTGTACGGCAGGCGGCAGCGTCGAGTGGGTGACGGCCGATACAGGCGATATCGCGGGCGATGACCCGGCGGCGGGCCAGCCAGTTCACGGCCTGGACTGCGTGTTGTGCATGACCTTGGCTGCACCGCCTGCCGCGGACCCGCAGCCCCGGCTGCTTGCAGGCACCTGCACCGCCCAGCCGGTTACCCCCAGCGCCACGGTTGTGGCCCTGAGCATCGCGGCCCCTGCTGCGCGGGGCCCCCCTCGGTCGGTCTGACCTCCTCAGACGCCGCGCCGGCTGCTGGCGGTCCGCGCGAGAGAACCCATTCCTCCGTTTTTCGACTTCCCGATCGGGTGGGCGGCTGTCCTGTCGGGCAGGCTGTCCGCCATCGAAAGAAAATTCATGAAACCTATTGCTATGCATTTTGTAGCTGCCTGCGCACTGTCCATGGGCGCGGGAGCGGCTTTTTCACATGTGACCTTGCAGGATCAGGCTGCCGCAGCAGGCGCCGCCTATCGTGGCGTGCTGCGGGTGGGCCATGGCTGCGCCGGTTCGTCCACCACGTCCATCACGGTCACCCTGCCTGCCGGTTTTCAGGGGGCGCAACCCCTGCTCAAGGCGGGCTGGAATGTCAGCACCCGCGTGGGCCCACTCGAGCAGCCCTTCGAGGCGCACGGAACCCGGTACACCGAAGGGGTTCAGGAAATCACCTGGAGGGCCAGAGGGCCGGAATACGCCGTGCCCGATGCCTTTGCCGACGAGTTCGTGTTCCGAGGCACCACACCCAAAAAGGCCGGTCCCCTGTGGTTCAAGGTTGTACAGGGTTGTGACTCGGGCCGCAACGCCTGGGTCGAAATTCCTGCCGCGGGTCAGGATGAACACCGCCTGAAGTCGCCCGCGGCCCGTCTGGATGTGCTGGATGTGCAGGCCGCTGGCGGCCACTCTCACTGACTTTTTAGGAGATCACCATGCTTTGGATTCGCAATACCCTGTCGGCGGCCCTGGTCGCTGGATTCGCCGCGATGGCTGGCAGCGCAGCCGCCCAATCGGTGGAGGTGAACCACGCCTGGGCCCGCGCCACGGTGCAGGGCCAGAAAGCGACCGGCGCCTTCATGACGCTGACCTCTGCGACGCCGGCCCGGCTGGTGGGCGCCAGTTCGCCCGTTGCGGGTGTGGTCGAGGTGCACGAGATGAAGATGGAAGGCGACGTCATGAAGATGCGCGCTCTGGCCAGTGGCCTGGATCTGCCGGCCGGCAAGGCGGTGGAACTCAAGCCGGGTGGCTACCATGTGATGCTGATGGATCTGAAGCTGCCGCTGCAAAAAGACACGACCATACCGCTGACCCTGGTGTTCAGGGACGCCAAGGGCGTGGAGACCCGCAAGGATCTGAAGTTGCCGGTGTCCTTCAGTGCGCCAGCCGGCGGGCCGGCAGGCGGCAGCCAGGGGCAGCACAAGCATTAGGCTCCCGGGGCGTCATTCCGGGTGTCGGAGAGGTCGGGCCCTGCCCCGGGGTCTGACCCTGTCCGATGCCGGGATGCTCAGGCTGCGCGCACCAGTGCCAGAGTCACCGGCTCACTGCGGCCGCGCAGCGTCACCGGCCCCAGGTCTTGCCGGCTCAGTCCGGTCGGCAGCGCCGCGCCGTGCAGGCTGTCGGCAGAGGCCAGCACCAGCGTCTGGTGCTGGCGGCATTCGCCCGCGATGCGGGCGGCGGTGTTCACGGTATCTCCCAGGTAGGTGATTTCGCGCTTGATGTCGCCCACCTCACCCGTCACGACGGGACCCGCGTGCATGGCCACCCTCATTTGCGGCGCCTGGCCGAACTGCTGGTGAAACGCCTCGGCCTCCGCAGCAAGGCGTGCCGTCAAGTCCTGGACCAAGGCCAGCGCCCGCTCGGCTGAGCGGGGCGTGTGGGGCCAGGTGAGGATGATTTCGTCGCCGATGTACCGGTAGATTTGACCGCCCGAGGCCCGCAATGGCTCGGACAGGGCGTGGATCCATCGGTCGATGAAGCCCAAAAAGCGCTCGGCGCCCAGGCGTTCAGCCAGAGCGGTGGAGCCCCACCAGGTCCAGCAGCAGCAGCAGGCGCTGCTCGCTGCGCGGGTAACGGTAGCGGCCAACCAGGAAGGCGCCGAACACACCCGGCCCGATCAGACGCCGCAACTCGAGCGAATAGCTGATCGCGCAACACAGGAAGATGGAAAAAGCCATGGACTCCCGCAGCATGGGGGCGCCCAGAAAGCCCTGAGGGTCGGGCCGCCACAGGAAGATATAGGCCACGTAATGACTGGCCAGCAGCAGCGCGCTGATGATCGCGCCGTTGACGACAAAGTTGACCGCGAGCGGCATCCGCCGCAAGCGTCGACCGGGTGCGCCCTGCAGGCACAGCAGCCAGGCGATCAATGGCCCGCCGATGACCACACCGCTGCCAGCACCGGTGATGGCCGAACTCTGCCAGCCATTTTCCGGGTAGAGCAATGCGGCAAATAGCGCCGAGGCCACCAGCGTGGGCGCCAGCAGAACGCCAAATCCCCAGAGTTCGCGCCGCAGGTTCCGGTCGTTCATTGCGATCCTTCCGGCCTTCGGCGTGGGTTCAGACAAAGCCGCGCAGCGGCAGGCTGGCATCGCGCTGCAGCCAGTTGTGGGCGGCATAGGCGGCCCGGCCGTCGGTCACGTGCAGGGTGTAGGCGTGGCGTGAATGGGGCGAACGATTGGGCGCGCTGTAGTGCGGCAGCAGGCCGTGGAACACCACCAGCGTGCCGGCCGGCACTTCCAGCGGCTGTGCCTCGGCGCCGCTGGGCCAGGGGGTGGTGTCCAGTGTGTCCATGCGCACCTGGTCGTCCTGTCGCACGAAGCGCTGGCGCAGCGGGCCGCGGTGGGCGCCCGGCGCCACCCACAGGCAGCCATTCTTGAGCGTGGCGTCTTCCAGCGCAAACCAGAAGGTGGTGACGCTCTGGGGCGTGGTCTCGAAAAAGGTCGCGTCCTGGTGCCAGCCCACCTCGCCGCCGATGCCCGGCTGCTTGAAGATGTACATCGATTGCCAGATCCGAGGCTGGGCCAGCCCCACCGCGCTGGCTACACCCGCCAGCTCGGGTCCGTGCGAGAAAGCCTCGAACACGGGATCGAGGTCGTGCAGCGCGTGGCCGATCTTGTTGATGGACCGCGCCTTGGCCTGGCGCAGCCGACCTGCGGCGTCGAAGGCCTCTTCCTCGAAAAAGCAGCGGATCTGGTCGCCCGAGCCCAGAAAGTAGGCGTCTGCGGTGCGGCGCTGCTCGTGCGTGCTGAAGATGCTGACCTGGTCACCCGGCTCGAACGCCGCCACGATCTGCTCGGCGCGCTCGCGCAGGGCTGCCAGTTCGGGCGGCCGCCTGAAGCCCGGCAGCACCACGAACCCGTCGCGCCGGTACTGGGCAAGCTGATCGGGGGAGAGTGCGGTCGGCATGCGGGCAAGTATAGACAGCGCCTGCCGCTGTCGGGACGCAGCGCGGGCCTACGGCGAGGGCCGAGCCACCGTGGGGCCCGCGTAGCGGGCAGGCTCCAGCGGCGTGCCGTCGAGTGCGGCACGCGCGCCTCGAAAACAGTCGGTGTCGGCTGGAAGCACCACCCCCGACTGGGCCGACTCGGTCCAGATGTGGGACCCGATCTCGACCTGGTTGGGGTCGTCAAAGGTCCCTCGGGACAGGGCGCGGTATTCCGGCCACCTCTCGAACATCAGGGTGACGGTGGTGCCGCAGCGCGGGCAGAAGTGCAGATGCACCGCCTTGCCGCTGTTTTCCGAGCGGTGATCGTAGACCTGAAGACTGCCCTCGATGGCCACGGCCTCGACGGGAAATAGGGACTGGGCGTAGCCCGTGCTGCCCGTCATCTTCTGGCAGAACCGGCAGTGGCACACCAGTGTGCGCAAGGGGCGCCCCCGGGCCCGGTAACGGACTGCACCGCACAGGCAACCGCCCTGGAACCAATCGGGGATCATTGCGGGGAATGCAGGCCGATCATGTTGCCCTCGGTGTCTTCGATCAGGGCAATGAAACCATACTCGCCGATGGACGTCTTCGCCCGCGACACCTTGCCGCCGTGAGCCATCGCCCGCGCGGCTTCTACCGAGCAGTCTTCGCACGAAAAATAGACCAGCGTACCGCCGCCGGGTAGGACGCCTTCCATGCGAACGAGCGCACCCCCGGCCCCGTAGCCCTCCATCGCCGACGGAAATGCCCACATCTCCATACCTGGCTGGTTCTCGGTCGCGGGATTCTTCAATTCGGCAAGTTCACCTCGAAACACCGCCTCGTAAAAGGCTTTGGCGCGGTGCATGTCCTGAACGTAGATTTCGAACCATCCAACGGGGTTATTTTTCATGGAGTATGTCCTTGCAGAACGGGAAAACCATCCATTCGGAACTTACCACAGTATGCGAGGCGCGAAGGGGTGTTACCGCTCCAGGGAGCCCACGGTTTAGGTGACCGACTCAGGCGGCCATGGGTCGGCGGCGCCCGCCATGGTCATCACCTCCCGCCATGCCTGCAGCTTGCGTTCGAAGCTCCAGGACGCATGGGCCGGGCTGGTACTCGGCAGGCGGTACACCGGTACGCCCAGCGTGCGGGTATGGCGGGCGAGCTTGAAGCTCTCGGCCCCGTTATGGGCAATGGCGCGCAGGTGGGGCAGCTCCAGCGAGGCGATATCGTTGGGCACCGCATGGCGAATGGCGCTATCCAGGCTGCCGCCGCGCTCGCAGCGGGCGTACACATCCCACAGGCCCAGGCCGTGTTCGAGCAGCCATTTGCTACGAATTTCATAGCTGTCAGCCCAATATCCATAAGGCTCAGAGGGCCAAATGGATTGCAAGATTCGCCAGAACTGGTTCTGCGGGTGGGCGTAGTATTGCTGTAGCAGCAGCGAGCGCGGTCCGGGGAAGCTGCCCAGAATCAGCACCCGGGTGCGCGGCGACACCAGTGGCGGCAGGCCCTGCAGCAACTCGCTGGCCACGGCCGCGTTGCCTATTGCCCTGCAGCGGCGATGAAGGCCACTTCCAGCAAAAAGTCCGGGTTGGCCATTTCGGCGCGCACGCACACACGGGCCGGCGCGCAGCCCTGGGGCAGCCAGTCGGCCCAGAGGGCGTTGACGGTGGCACGGTCGTCCATGTGCTTGAGGTAGACCGTGGCCATCAGCAGCCGTCCCTTGTCCGAGCCGACGCGGGCCAGCGTGGCCTCGGCCTGTGACAACAGCGCGCGGGTCTGGCTGGCGACATCGGTGCCGCTTTCGGGCACTTCCACGAAATAGGCGGTGTGGCCATGGATCACGGCGTCCGACCACTGGGGCTGAGGGTTGATGCGGGTGAGGCTGGGTTGGGTCATGAGGGATCCGGGGATTTTGGCTCTGCGCGTACAGGACAGTGTACGGGTGCCAGGATGCTTTTTTCTGAGTTCGCCCTCATCCGCCGTGGCTGCCAGCTACGGCGATGGATCGGGTCGTGCCGCCGTGCGCCATTGCACCAGCAGCCAGCCGGCGCTGGCTGCCATGGTCAGTACCGCCATCGCGCGCGTCAGGTTGGCGATGACCAGGTCATGCTGCAGCAGGCCCCAGCGCGAGAAGATGGTCTCCCAGTCGTGAGCGCCTTCGCCACTGAAGCTGACCAGGGAGAGGTTGCGCGCGCGGGCGTCGGCCATGTAGGCGGCGACGCCGAGCAGGCTTTCACCCAGCCAGACGCCCGAGGCGGCCAGGGCGGTGGCCTGGCCGCGCTGCATGGCATGGTGCATGAAAAGCACCGGAAACAGCAGCTGGAACAGGGTTCCGCCGTAGACGCCGGCCTCGGACATGAACAGAGCCAGCACGACATGGCCGGCCTCATGGACGGCCAGCAGTGCGCTGTAGATCAGCGGCAGGCCGACGCGACCCGCCACGAAATGCGACCACAGGCTCAGTCCGGCGAAGACCAGCACCCCCAGCACGGCCAGCCCACCGGGCGCCCGGACTGCGGGACCGTGCGACGGGAGAGGGCGCCTGGACCCAGGAGAGATCATGCGGCCCGAGTATCGCGGTTTACCATCGTGGCTCCGGGTGCAGCCTGTCGATAAGCGAAGGATCCTCATGAATCGAATTGCATTGGTCACTGGCGCCGGCTCCGGCATTGGCAAGGCCTGCGCCCTGGCGCTCTTGAACGAAGGCTGGGAGGTGGTTTTTGTCGGGCGTCGCGAACCGGTGCTGGCCCAGGCGATTGCCGAGGCCGGCGATGCCGCAGGCCGCGGCTGTGCCATGGCGGCTGATGTGGCGGACGAAGCCCAGGTACAGGCGCTGTTTTCTCAGGTCCGGGCGCGCTACGGCCGTCTTGATCTGCTGTTCAACAATGCCGGCATCTTCCTGCCCCATACCCTGCCCGGTGATCTGGCCGGCGCGGATTGGCGCCGGGCGGTGGATATCAACCTCAATGGTGCGTTCTACTGTCTTTCCCATGCCTTCAAGTTGATGCAGGAGCAGTCGCCCCAGGGCGGACGGATCATCAACAACGGCTCGATTTCGGCGCATGTGCCTCGGCCCGGTTCCATTGCCTATTCCGCCACCAAGCACGCCATGACCGGACTGACGCGGGCGGCCTCCCTGGATGGGCGCGCCTTCCGGATCGCGGTCGGGCAGATCGACATCGGCAACGTGGCCTCGGACATGACCGAGAGAATGGCGGCCGGGGTGGCGCAGGCCGATGGCAGCGTGCGTGCCGAACCGCGCATGGACATGGCGGCGGTGCGCGACACCTTCATGGCCATGGCGCGGCTTCCCTTGTCTGCGAATGTGCTGTTCACCACGGTGATGGCCACGGCCATGCCTTACGTGGGGCGCGGCTGAGGGTTCATGGACGGACTGCCGGGGTCTCCAGCGGCATGCCTGCTGCCCGGCGGGCCAGATGCAGCTCCAGCGCGACCAGTTCCCGGGAACCATAGGCAAACGGTTCAGCCCGTACACCCGACAGGCAGCTGCGCAGCCGGCGCTGCAGGGTGCCCATGCCTTGCCACTCGAGCCGGTAAATGGGATAGCCCGTGGCGTGTCCCTGGGGGATGACGGTGCCGCCCAGCAGGCTGCCGGCGCGCTGATCGTGGCACTGGGCGCAGGACAGATTGAGTTGTCCGAAGCGTTGCCGGAACAGCCGCTCGCCCAGGCGAGACGTCTCGTCCAGGCGGGGATCGGGGTCGGGCTGGAGGGGCAGGCCCCGGGACGCATGGGCCACCAGCACCTCCAGCGCGATGGCATCGGGATGCTGCGGCGCCCAGGCTGGCAGCTTCTGGTGGCGATCGCGGCACAGCGCGATCCGCTGGCCCAGGTTGATGGCCTGGCCCAGGCGGGCGTCGTAGCGCGGAAAGCGGGTGGCGACGCCGCGCAGGACGTCCACGGGCCCATGGCACTGGGCGCAGCTGGGGGCGCCGGTGTCGGGGATGCGGGTCCAGAGGGAGCGACCCTCGGCCAGCCACAGCATGGCCGGATTGCGGCGGTCGTCCAGTTGCATGGCTTGGACCGGCGGGCTCATTGAGTCAAAGCCCGACCGGCGTGCGGAGGGCTCGATCGGCGATGGGTCGGCGGCCATGACCGCGAGCGGCAGGATGAACAGGGCAGCGCAGAGCAGGTCAGCGCTGCATCGCCCCCGGACCGCCATGTCACCGCCGGTCTTCCATGGAAACGATGCCCGGGCCGGCAGCTTCATGCGCTGACGGTGAGGCTGCGGCGTTCTTCGTGGTGAAACCCCTGGTCGCCTTCCCACCGCAGGATCAGGGTGCCGCTGCGCTGCAGCCTCAGGTAAAAGGCCAGGTAGGGGTTGGCGGAGACTGCCGTATGCAGTTCGGCCGCGAAGACGGTCCGTGAGGAGGGTCCCTCGACCAGCGTGGCGCTGAATCGCCGGATCAGATCGCGCGCCAGCGGCACGCCGTCCGACCCGGGGCGGTAGCCGGTTTCCATGGGGTGGGCGATGGTGGTCTGCACTTCAAAGGCCTGTCCAGCGCGGATGGCCCCGGGTAAATGGACGAGCGCTCGGGCCATGGGGTCAGTCTTCCTCTCCGGTTTCGATGCAGGCGGCCAGGGTGACAAAGACGTCCGCTGCGCCGGCCCAGCAACTGCCATCGACCATGCGTGCCATGGCGACCAGCCTTTGGGTGGTGGCCAGTCGGATCCGCGTGGACACCGTGGCAACACCGGCTGCGGCACTGAGGCGGAACAAGGCCACGTCGGGCTCGGGGTTGCGTTCGTTGAAGATCGCGATGTGGGTGACATGGTCGGATTCCGTCATGGGGCTGTCCACCGTCACGGTCACCGGTACGGTATTGCCGTTGTCCACCAGCGGGGCCACTTCCAGCCGGACCCGACCCTCGCGCACCGGCGCGCCCAGGGCAAATTCGGCCATCCGGCGCACCAGATCGTCCGTACGGGCCAGGCTGGCCGGGCACCAGCCGGCTGCGGCCAGGCCGGTGCCTATGCCCGCCAGCAGCAGGTGACGGCGCGACCGGGAGGCCATCGAAGGCGGCAACACCAGAGGGGGCTTGGGCATGGAGGCGCTCAGGGTCCGGGGTCGCGCAAGGTGAGCAGGTACGCCACGATGTCCTCGATCTGCTGGGCGTCCAGCAGGGGTCGGTCGGCCAGGGCAGCCGGTATGCGGCTGCCCGAGGACCTGCGCAGGTAGGACGGCATGACGGTGTCGGGGTTCAGTGAGGAGGCATCTGCCACGCGCTGGCGCAGTTGCCCGGCGGTCCAGCGTGCGCCGGCGCCGTTGAGGCTCGGGCCCAGATTGCCGTGCAGCCGCGTGTCACCCAGCGGGGCGCTGTGGCACAGGAGGCACAGCCCGCCTTGACGGCTGGCGACGATGGCAGCACCTCGTACCGCGTCACCCGGCTGAGTGCCTGGCAAAGGGCCCATCGACCCGGCCAGGGCCGCCGAAAGCGGACCGATCGCCAGCCACGCTGCCGCGGCGCGCCTCACCAGGGGTCGCCAGGAGTCTGCGGGGCTGGGCAGCAAGCTGGACCGGCCTCAGGCCTTCTTGAGATCATGGTGACGCAGCGGCAGCGTGCGGATGCGCTTGCCGGTGGCCGCAAAGACCGCATTGAGAACGGCAGGCGCTGCCACCGCGATCGTGGGCTCACCCACGCCGCCCCAGAAGCCGCCCGATGGCATGACGATGCTCTCGACCGCCGGCATGTCGGCCATCTTGACGACCGGGTAGGTGTGGAAGTTTTCCTGTTCGATGCGACCGTCCTTGACCGTGCACTCACCGAACAGTGCGGCCGACAGTCCGTAGGCAAACGAGCCTTCGATCTGCGCTTCGATCTGCTGCGGGTTGACGGCATGACCCGGATCGGTGGCGGCGACGATGCGATGGATCTTCAGTTCGCCGTCTGCTGTGACCGAAACCTCGGCGCAGGCGGCGACGTAGCTGCCAAATCCCATGGTCTGCGCCAGGCCCCGGAACACGCCCGCGGGTGCCGGCTGGTCCCAGCCGGCACGGGCCGCCACCGCGTTGAGCACAGCCAGGTGCCGGGGGTGCCGGGTCATGAGCTTGCGCCGAAAGGCCAGCGGATCCTGACCGGTGGCATGGGCCAATTCGTCGATGAAGCACTCCACGTAAATGGCATTCTGGTTCAGGTTCACGCCGCGCCAGAATCCGGCCGGGACATGCGGGTTGCGCATGGCATGGTCGATCAGGATGGCGGGGATGGTGTAGCCCAGGTGGCCTTCCGGCCCCGAGGGCATCAGGCCCTGGAACACCACGGGATCGAGCCCGTCCCGTATGCCCTGCGGAGAGACGGTTGCCAGGATGGACTGCCCGGCAATTCGCATGTGCATGCCTGTGACATTGCCCCGTGCGTCCAACCCCGCGACCATTTTGCACTGGGTCACCGGGTGGTAGCGGCCGTGCAGCATGTCTTCTTCGCGCGACCACAGCAATTTGACCGGCACGCCCGGCACCTGGCGTGCGATGCCGACGGCCTGGTGGATCCAGTCGGTCCCGCTGCGGCGTCCGAAGCCCCCGCCCAGCATCATCTTGTGAACTTCGCACCGGGACGCCGGCAGCCCGGAGGCTTCGGAGGCAGCCGCGAGTGCGGCCTCGCCGTTCTGCGTGGGCGTCCAGACGACACACCGGTCGGGTCGGCCGTCGGCCCCCAGGGTGATCTGGACGGTTGCGTTCATGGGTTCCATGGTCGCGTGGTTCTGGTGGGGCACCGAGTACACGGCCTCGACCGTCCGCGCCGCACCGGCGATGGCGGCCCGAGCGTCGCCCACGCGGTGCCCGACCGCCGCCTGGGGGGCGTCCAGGGCACTGCGCAGTACCTGGGCGAACTCGGCGCTGGAGGCCTGGGCATTGGGCCCCTCGTCCCATTCGATGGGCAGCGCGTCCAACGCGGTCTTGGCCCGCCACCAGGTATCGGCCACCACGGCCACCGCGCTGTCGTTCACGCGCAGCACCTTGTGCACGCCTCGGCGCCCGGCGATGGCAGCGGCGTCGTAGCCTTTGACCCGGCCTCCGAAAACCGGACAATCCCTGATGGCGGCATGGAGCATGCCAGGCAGCCGAAGGTCCATGCCGTAGACCATGGCGCCGGTCGTCTTGTCGACGGTGTCCAGGCGGGCGAGGCGCTTTCCGGCGAGCTTCCAGTCCCGCGCGTCCTTGAGGGTCACTGATGCGGGCGCTGGCAGTCGGCCCGCTGCGGTGGCGACCCGGCCATACGTGGTGGTTCGGCCAGACGGCAGGTGGGTGATGACGCTGCGCGAGGCGCGGCATTCGTCCGGGGGAACCTGCCAGGCCTGCGCAGCGGCCTGGACCAGCATGGTGCGGGCGGCCGCACCGCCCTTGCGCACGTAGTCCTGGGAGTCGCGGATGCCGCGACTGCCACCGGTGCTGAAGTTGCCCCAGACCCGGCTGCGGGCCAGGTTCTGGCCTGGGGTGGGGAATTCGGTGGTGACCCGGGCCCAGTCGCAATCCAGTTCCTCGGCCACCAGCTGGGCCAGGCCGGTCAGTGTGCCCTGGCCCATTTCCGAGCGGGCAATGCGAATCACCACGGTGTCATCGGGTCGGACCACCACCCAGGCGTTGACTTCTGGCACAGGCTGCGCTTGGGGTTGAGCCTGGGCCGTCTCGGGCAGGGCCACCCCCAGCACCAGACCCGCGCCGGCGGCTCCGGTCTGGACCAGAAACTGGCGGCGCGTAGACCCCGATTCGAGCGGGCCGTCCGGGCGACCGGCTTGTACAGCGGCGCGGCTCATGTGATGCTCCCGTCGGCGTGCTGGATGGACAGGCCGGCCAGCCTGGCGTTCCCGCCCTGTGCCACGACCTTGATGGCGGCGCGGATGCGGTTGTAGGTGCCGCAACGGCAGATGTTGGTGATGGCGGCGTCGATGTCCGCGTCGCTGGGGTTGGGGTTGTCCCGCAGCAGCGCGGCGGTGGCCATGATCATGCCGCTCTGGCAGAAACCGCACTGCGGCACATCCAGAGCTGCCCAGGCTTTCTGTACGGGATGTTGACCGTTGGGGGAGAGTCCTTCGATGGTGGTGATGGAATCACCGGGCTGGACGCTGGCCAAGGGCCGCACGCAGCTGCGCACGGCCTGCCCGTCGATGTGCACGGTGCAGGCACCACACTGCGCCAGACCACATCCGTACTTGGTGCCCGTCAGTCCCAGCTGTTCACGCAGCACCCACAGCAGGGGGGTGTCCTCTTCGGCGTCGACGGTCCTGACGACACCATTCACTTGCAATTGCGCCATGGGGGCTCCGGTGACGGCGCCGATTCGCGCCGCTTGTGATGGCTCCCCGTGGCGATGTTACGGCCCGTCCGGGCCGCCCCGGACAGGGTTTACCCGGGGCGCGCTTCAGCGCAGGACGGTCAGGCCAGGCGTGCCG
>VERU01000437.1 GCA_018882485.1 Rhodoferax sp.
CTCGGGCGTGGGCTGGCGTCGCCTCACCACCTTGAGGTCTTCCAGCCGCAGCACCTGGTTGTCGGCGGTCTGCATCAGCAGGCCGGAGCCCACCCGCTTGACATCGACCGCGTTGCGCCCCTGATCCCAGGGCCGGGGGCCGCCGGGGGGCAGCGTCATCTCGAGCAGCCGCACATTGGCCTTGCCCTCGAACACCGCCAGCGCCTGGGGCGTGAACCCGGGCGCCATCAGCACCTCGACGAACTGACGGGCAACCTGCTGGGCCGCGGCCTCGTCCAGCGGCCGGTTGAACGCGATGATGCCGCCAAAGGCGGAGGTCGGGTCGGTCTGATGGGCCCGGCTGTAGGCGTCCAGCGGATCCGCGCCCAGCGCGACGCCGCAGGGGTTGGCATGCTTGACGATGACACAGGCCGGGCTGTCGAAGCTCTTCACGCATTCCCAGGCCGCATCCGCATCGGCGATGTTGTTGTAGGACAGTTCCTTGCCCTGCAGCTGGCGGGCCGTGACCAGGGATCCCGGCGCTGGGTACAAATCCCGGTAGAAGGCAGCCTGCTGGTGGGGGTTCTCGCCATAACGCAGATCCTGGAGCTTGACGAAACGCCCATTCGACTGCCCGGGAAACAACGACCGCTCGGGCGTCGAGGTGTCCGAGCCCGGCACCAGCCCGGAGAGGTAGTCGCTGATGGCCCCGTCGTACTGGCTGATCCGGTTGAAGGCCGTGACGGCCAGCGCGAAGCGCGTGGCGTCGGACAAGCGACCGCTGCGGCGCAACTCGTCGAGCACACCGGGGTACTGCCCGGCATCGGTGAGCACGGCCACGTCCTTCCAGTTCTTGGCGGCGCTGCGCACCATCGCGGGGCCGCCGATGTCGATGTTTTCGATCGCATCCTCCAGCGTGCACCCAGGACGCGCCACCGTGGCCTCGAACGGATACAGATTGACCACCAGCAGGTCGATCGGTTCGATGCCCTGGGACTGCAGCGCAGCCCGGTGCGCCGGCACGTCGCGCCGGGCGAGCAGCCCCCCATGCACACGGGGGTGCAGCGTCTTGACCCGACCGTCGAGCATTTCCGGAAAACCCGTCAGCTCGGCCACTTCGGTGACCGGCAGACCGTGGTGGGCCAGCAGCGCGGCGGTGCCCCCGGTGGAAATGAGCCGCACGCCCACAGCCTGCAGACCGCGGGCGAACTCGACGATTCCGGTCTTGTCGGAGACCGACAGCAAAGCGTTCATGTCATTCAATCAGTTGGTGTTCCAGCAGCTTCTTGCGCAGGGTGTTGCGGTTCAGGCCCAGCCATTGCGCCGCGCGCGACTGATTGCGGTCCGCGTGCTGCATGACCACGTCCAGCAGCGGTTTTTCCACCACCGCGATCAGCATGTCGTACAGCCGGGCGGGCTCGGCATCCCGCAGATCGCGCAGGTAGGCTTCCATGCTGCTCCGGATGCAGTCTTCGATGTGCTTCTTGCTCATGCCATCAGGTCCGAGTGGGCGATTTCGTGGGGCGCAGCGTCGGGCGCAGGCAGCCGGTCCATCCGCTGGTGCAGCCACTGCAGCCAGTCATCGACCTGCCGCACCTGCTCCGTGCGGTCATCGGTCCGGTTGATCCGGTCGCGCAGGTCCGGGCCCCCGGGCAGGTCCTGCACATACCAGCCGATGTGCTTGCGCGCCGTGCGCACGCCGAGCCCATCGCCGTACAGGGTGTAGTGGTCGTCCAGGTGTTCCATCAGCCACTGCCGGACCTCGGCCACCAGCGGTGGCGCCCGCAGTGTGCCGGTGGCCATGAAGTGCGCGATCTCGCGAAAGATCCAGGGCCGGCCCTGGGCCGCGCGCCCGATCATCACCGCATCGGCGCCGGTCTCGCGCAACACGCGGCGCGCGCCCTGCGGGCTGTCGATATCGCCATTGGCCACCACCGGCACACCCACTGCGGCCTTGACTGCGGCCACCGTACCGTGTTCCGCGTGGCCGCGGTAGGCCTGCTCCCGCGTGCGCCCATGCACGGTGATCATCTGCACCCCCGCCGCTTCCGCGGCCCGGGCCAGGACCACGGCATTGCGCCGGGCCTCACACCAGCCGGTGCGCATCTTCAGGGTGACCGGCACGCCACGCGGCGCGCAGGCGGCCACCACGGCCTCGATGATGGACAAAGCCAGTGGCTCGTCCTGCATCAGAGCCGAACCAGCCCAGCGGTTGCAGACCTTCTTGGCCGGGCAGCCCATGTTGATGTCGATGATCTGAGCGCCCCGCTCCATGTTGTAACGCGCCGCCTCGGCCATCATGACCGGATCGGTACCGGCGATCTGCACCGCGATCGGACCGGGCTCGCCGTCGTGGTTGGCGCGCCGCGAGGTCTTGAGGGAGGCCTGCAGATCGGGCCGCGAGGTGACCATCTCGCTGACCGCATGGCCCGCTCCCAGCTTGCGGCACAGTTTGCGGAATGGCCGGTCGGTGACCCCCGCCATCGGCGCCACGAAGTACGGATTGGGCAGAAGATAGGGGCCGAGTTGCATCGTCGGGAAATTCTAGCTGCCCGAAATTTCAGCAACCTGACCTTTTGGCGCACCAGTCGGCACGGGCTCGCGACCAGCGGACAAGGCCCCCTTGCATGGCCGCAAAGGCACGCGGCAACGGCTGCCTATACTGGTGCCGTCCATGGAAGCCTGGATCCATCAACTGATCGCGCTGCTGGCCTTGCCGCAGTACGGACTGAGCACGGTTTTCGTGGTGTCCTTCGTTTCGGCCACGCTGCTGCCGCTGGGTTCGGAGCCGGCGGTCTTCGGGCTGGTCAAGCTCAACCCCGACCTGTTCTGGCCGGCGATACTGGTGGGCACGGCGGGCACCACACTGGGCGGCGCGCTGACCTGGGCCATGGGCTGGGCCTCGCACGAAGCGGTGGACCGCTCCCACCGATCCAGCCAGCATGTCCGGGCCCTGGCCTGGCTGCAGCGCATCGGCCCACGGGCCTGCCTGCTGTCCTGGCTGCCGGGTGTGGGCGACCCGCTGTGCGC
>VERU01000438.1 GCA_018882485.1 Rhodoferax sp.
CGCTGCTGCTGCGCCAGCAAGCCGCAGTGGAACGCGCCCTGACCGAGGCACGTGACCGCTACGCGCTGGGCGATATCCCGATCACGGACACCCATGAGGCCACAGCACGGGCGCGCCAACTGCAAGCCCAGGTGCTGGCTGCGCAACACGAGCGCGACCTGGCGCGCGGCTTGCTGTCCGAAAACACTGGTCTGAGCCCGACGCAACTGGCGTTGCAGGCGCCCGCCGCCAACCAGCCGCCGATCCCGACCGAGTCCCTGGAGCACTGGCAGAACCTGGCACGGCAGCAGGACCACCGGGTCCGGCAACTGAAACTGCAGGCCCTGCTGGCCGAGGCCGAGACCCGTAAGTTCCAGGCCCGCGACAGCGCCAGCGTCGATCTGGTGGCCCAGGCGTCTGGCGAGCACCTGGCCGGCACCGGGGATTTCGGCTCAGCCAGCACCGCCCAATGGCAGCGGATGGTGGGCATCTCGGTGACCGTCCCGTTGTGGACCGGAGGCTGGCGTCAGGCCAAGCTGCAGGAAAGCGTGAAGCTGCTGGAGCGGGCCGGGGCCGAAGTCGAACGGGCGCAGCAATCGGCCGGGCAATCGGCCCGCACAGCCTGGCTGGGATTGCACAGCGGTCTGGCCCGGCTGGACGCGCTGCGGCTGGCCCTGGCGGCCAGCGCGGCGCGACTGGACGCCACGCAACTGGGTCGCCAGCTTGGCGACCGGACCACCATGGACCTGCTGAACGCCGAGAACGATCTGGCTGCTTCGGAGCTCCTGCTGCTGCAGGTCCGTGTCGAACTGCTGATGAGCCGCCTGCGCCTGGCCGCCGCGGCCGGACAGCTCGACGAAGCCCAACTGCAGATGGTGAACGCCAGCCTGCAACCCTGATTCCCACCCCCGAAAGAAGGAGATCACCATGGCTCACATTGTCATCATGGGCGCCGGCATCGGCGGCATGCCGGCCGCTTACGAGTTGCGGGAAATCCTGCCCCGCGAACACCGGATCACCGTGATCAGCGCGGTGGACTACTTCCAGTTCACGCCTTCCAACCCCTGGATTGCCGTCAACTGGCGCGAGCGCAAGGACATCACGCTGAAGATCGCACCGCTGCTGCAGGCCAAGGGCATCGATTTCATCGCCAGCCCGGTCAGCGCCATCGACGCCCCGGGCAACCGCCTGACTCTGGCGAACGGGCAGACGGTGGACTACGACTACCTGGTCATCACCACCGGCCCCAAACTCAGCTTCGACGAGGTACCGGGCGCCGGTCCCCACGGCGGACACACCCACTCGGTGTGCACGGTGGACCATGCCGAAGCCTTCTGGGCCGACTACCAGAAGTTCCTGGAGAACCCCGGGCCTGTGGTCATCGGCGCCATGCCCGGGGCAAGCTGCTTCGGTCCGGCCTACGAATTCGCCTTCATCCTGGCCACCGACCTGCGCCGGCGCAAGCTGCGCCACAAGGTTCCGATCACCTACGTCACCAGCGAGCCCTACATCGGACATCTGGGTCTGGGCGGGGTCGGCGACAGCAAATCGATGTTGGAGAGCGAATTCCGCAACAACGACATCAAGTGGATCACCAACGCCAGGACGTCTCGTGTCGAGGCGGGTCGCCTGTACACCACCGAAGCCGATGCCCTGGGCAACCCGTACCGCGAACACGAGGTGCCTTTCCGGCTGGCCATGATGCTGCCCGCCTTCAAGGGCATCGATCCGGTGGCGGCCGTACCGGAACTGTGCAACCCCCGCGGCTTCGTGCTGATCGACGAACACCAGCGCAGCCGCAAGTACCGCAACATCTACTCGGCCGGTGTCTGCGTGGCCATCCCCCCCGTGGAAGCCACCCCGGTGGCCACCGGCGCGCCCAAGACAGGTTACATGATCGAGACCATGGTCAGCGCCATCGCGCACAACATCGCCGCCGATCTGGCGGGCCAGCCGGCCACGGCCCGCGGCACCTGGAATGCGATCTGCCTGGCCGACATGGGCGACACCGGCGCCGCCTTCGTGGCACTGCCGCAGATCCCGCCCCGCAACGTGAACTGGTTCAAGAAAGGCAAATGGGTGCACCTGGCCAAGGTCGCCTTCGAAAAGTATTTCCTCGGCAAGATGAGAAGCGGCACCTCGGAGCCGGTCTACGAGAAATACGTGCTCAAGGCGCTGGGCATCCTGCGTCTTGAAAAGTGAAACATTCCTGACCCGTCGAACCATGAGCGAAAAAACCGTCACCGTCGAACTCCGCCAGCAGCAGGACTACCGCTTCGACATCCATTTCGACACCACCATGCCGGTGCTCACGAGCGACGAGCCGGCACCGCTGGGAAGTGGCCTCGGTCCCTCGCCCGTGCAATTGCTGTGTGCAGCCGTAGGCAACTGCCTGAGCGATTCGCTGCTGTTCGCGCTGCGCAAGTTCCGCCAGCAACCCGAACCGCTGCGCTGCACCGTACAGGCCGCAGTGGGCCGCAATACCGAGGGCCGCATCCGGGTGCTGCGCATGGTGGCGCAATTGCACCTGGGCGTTGCCGCCGAACGGCTGGAACACCTGCAGCGGGTGCTGGATCAGTTCGAGGCCTACTGCACCGTGACGCAGAGCGTGGGCCAGGGCATTCCCGTCACCACCGAGGTCTACGACGCCACGGGCCGCCGCATGAAGCCCGCACCGGCGGCCTGAGGCCCGGACACGCCCGCCTCAGCCGCGCAGCGGCAAGGCGGCGCCGATGAGCATGAAAACGGCGCCGCAGGCCTGGTTGAAACGCCGACCGCTGCGCCGCAGCCAGGCGCTGATGCGATGCGCGGTGCTGGCAATCAACCACTCGGTGACCACCTCCACCAGCACAAAGGTACCGGCCATCACGACAAACTGCAGCCACAGGCTGCGCGCCGGATCGATGAATTGCGGCAGGAACGCCGCAAAGAACAGGATGCCCTTGGGGTTGGTGGAGGCGGCCAGCAGCCCCTGCCGGAACAACGTGAGCCCTGACCCCGCACCGGACTGCCCCGGGTCGGGC
>VERU01000439.1 GCA_018882485.1 Rhodoferax sp.
GATTGGGATACCGTGATGCGAGTACACTTGCGCGGACATTTTTGCCTCGCCAGCGTACTGGGCCGCCGTTGGCGCGATCAAAAAAAGGCTGGGCAGATCGTGGATGCGCGCATCATCAACACGAGTTCGGGCGCGGGGTTGCAGGGTTCCATCGCTCAGAGCAACTACGCTGCTGCCAAGGCCGGCATTGCCGGGCTGACGCTGGTGCAGGCGGCAGAGATGGCGCGTTACGGCATCACTGTGAATTGCCTGGCCCCGGCCGCGCGCACTGCCATGACCGAGGGTGCGATGCCGGACATGGTGCGCAAGCCTGCGCAAGGCTTCGATGTGTGGGACCCGTTGAACGTGGCCTCCATCGTGGTCTGGCTGGGCAGTTCCCTGTCAGCCCATGTCACGGGTCGATGCTTCGAGGCCAAGGGGGGCGAATTGTCGATCGCAGAGGGCTGGCACAGCGGCCCTGTCGTGGACAAGGGAGCGCGCTGGGAGCCAGCCGAACTCACGGTCGTGGTCGATGGCCTCATTGCCGGTGGCCGGCCGGCTCAGAGGGTCTGGGGCACCTGAGGCCCCCGAGGCAGCGCTGTCCCATCGCCTGATCATGCACCTGATACCGACCGACAATCAGCGCCTCATCGCACAGAGCGCTGAAGCCTTTCTGTCGGACGTCAGCAGCATGCAGGCTGTTCGTCGTTCAAGCGAATCAGGCGACGGATTCGACCGTGGTCTGTGGCGAGGCATCACCGAACTCGGCTGGTGCGGGGTTCGCCTGCCGGAAGCACGTGGCGGGTTGGGGGCGGGTTGGGTCGAGTTGGCGCTGCTGCAGGAGCAACTCGGTCGGCACCTCGCCTGCGCACCGTTTTTCGACTCCGTGGTGCTGGCGGGCGCGTTTCTGGAGCAGTGTGTTGCGTCAGCTGCCGTTGCCGACAGGTCCGCGCTGGCTTGCGGTGACCTCATCGTGACCTGTGCGTTGCCCGAGCCGGATACAGAGATCGTGGCGCGGGTGACGTTCCGCGGGCCGGAGCCGATCCTGACGGGCCGCTGGCCGCGCGTGGGTTCGGCGCAGTTCGCCGACGTTCTGCTGCTGCCCGCGATGAGCTCGCAGGGCGACACCCTGGTGCTGCGGGTACCGGCCGACGCTCCAGGCCTCATGAGGACCAACCTGCCGCCTGTGGACGGCACACGGCGTTTCGCAGACGTTGAGGCCGACGGGCTGCGCCTGACCGCTTCGAACTGCCTGATGCGTGGCGCGGCCGCCCGAGCCGCGCTGGCTCGAACACGTTACCTGGGTGCCATCATGCTGGCCGCCGAGCAAGTGGGTGTGGCACAAGCGTCGTTCGACGGGGCTCTGGCCTATGCGCAGGGTCGCGAGCAATTTGGCAAACCTATTGCGGGGTTTCAGGCCATCAAGCACCGTTTCGCGCAGATGCTGGTGCTTCTGGAGACGGCCCGCTCGGCTGTCTATGGTGCCGCATGTATGGCCGATACCGAGCCTGACGAAGCCACGTTGCTGCTGCATGCAGCCCAGGCGCGGGACGCAGCCACTGAAGCCGCACAAGCGTGCACCAGTGAGGCGATCCAGATTCACGGCGGCGTCGGATTCACCTGGGACTATGACCCACACATGCATTTCCGGCGTGCGCAGGGCAGTCGGCAGCGCCTGGGCCCGGTGCGCTGGTGGCGCGAGCAGGTGGCCCGACTGCTGCTGGATGATGTCCAGGAGAGCCTATGAATCTGCTGGAAACCCCGCAGGAACAAGCGTTTCGCAGCCAGGTGCGAACCTGGATGGAGGAGCACCTTCGGGATGAGTTCGGCCCTTTGCGTGGTGTTGGGGCCATGGGGTCGCCGGGTTACGACCTGGCCCTGGTCAAGCACTGGGAACAGCGGCTCGCTGCGCATGGGTGGATCGGCATGGACTGGCCGCTCGCGCATGGGGGAAAGGAACTGCCGCTGGCCATGCAACTCATCTTTCACGAGGAGTACGTGCGCTGTGGTGGCCCCGGCCGCCTCAGCCACATCGGAGAGACCCTGCTGGCGCCCACGCTGATGGCGCTGGGAACGCCCTCTCAGCAGCAGCGGTTCCTGCCAGGCATCCTGGCGGCGACCAGTTACTGGGCCCAGGGCTACTCCGAGCCCGGCGCGGGCTCCGATCTGGCTGGCATCCGCACCCGGGCTGCCATCGACGAGCGCACCGGTGAATGGGTGTTGCATGGGCAGAAGGTCTGGACCTCCTGGGCCCGGGAGTCGGACTGGATCTTCGTGCTGGCCCGTTGTGGGTCTCCAGAGCCGGGACAAGCACGCCATGCGGGTATGGTGTTTCTGCTGGTTCCATTGCACCAGCCGGGGGTTGAGATCCGGCCGATCCGCCAGATCACCGGTTCGGCCGAATTCAACGAGGTTTTTTTTGATGGTGCGCGTACTGCAGGTGATCTGCACGTGGGTCAGCCAGGTCAGGGCTGGTCGGTGGCGATGCATCTGCTGATGGCCGAGCGCGGTGCCTCCACGCTGGGCCAGCAGGCTGCATTCCGGCGCGAACTCGATAGCATCATCGCGCTGGCGCGAAGCAACGGCGCCAGTCGGGATCCGATTTTGCGCCAGCGCATCGCCAAGGCGGCGCTGGGCCTTCAGACGCTGCGCAGTCACGCCTTGCGCGTGTGTGCAGACACGGCGCTGCCTCGCGCCGCCAGCGTCTTCAAGTATGCGTGGTCGAATTGGCGCCGCGACTTGGGTGAGCTCGCCATGGATGTGCTGGGAGACGACGGCGGCACGGCCCACGACGACCCGCTGCGCCAGTCGTTGCAGCAACTCTGGTTGGTAAGCCGATCGGACACCATTTATGCCGGCAGCAACGAAATCCAGTGCAACATCATTGCCGAGCGCGCACTGGGCATGCCCCGCTGAGGCCTCGCCGTGACCTCCATGACCCGATGATTACGACTGCGTCAACTGCGGGCAGTGGCCTGCGGATCGATCGACCTGCCGATGGGGTCGTGCTGATCACCCTGGAC
>VERU01000440.1 GCA_018882485.1 Rhodoferax sp.
CCCCGCCACGGTGCGCAACGCGCGCTGCAAGGCCTGCCGCCAGGGCGGCATGGCCTGGTAGACGGCCGCCGTCACGTAGTTGCTTTCGGGGTCCACACCCGGTACGGTGAGCCATTCATCGCGGTGGTGGGCCAGGTGCGAGTCTCGGTAGACATCGTAGGGATACCAGACGGCCAGCGGGAGAAGCCCAAGCAGCCGGTTGAAGCCGGTCCAGCGGGTGGGGTGGCCATGCAGCAGCTCGTGCTGCAGGCTCATGTACCAGGCGATCACGACGATCAGCAGGCCATGCGCCAGCCAAACCGGCATACGCGGGTAATGGAGGACCAGCGCCCACCAGGCGCCATGGATCGCCAGCACCAGCATCCAGGTCGGCCATTCCATGCGGTCACGGCGGGTCATGGGGGCTTCGGGCATCGGACGGAAGGAGTCAGGAAAGTACTGGGTTTCATTGTCGCGATTTCGCTCCGATCAAGGGTAAACCCGGATGTCGAATGGGCTGCCGAATTTGATAATCCGGTTATAAAAAATAACTTTATAACCCTTTTCCCCAGGATCTCTGCCCATGCCTTCCGACCGCCATCCGCTGCTGAACCACGCTGCCACCCAAGGGGTCACACTGGACATGCAGGGTGCGGTGGCCGTGGTCCAACTGCGCCGCCCCGGCAAGCGCAACGCACTCAACGATGGTCTGGTGGCCGCCCTGCGCGATGTCTTCCAGAACCTGCCCACGGCCGCCCGGGCCGCCGTCGTGTACGGCGAAGGCGATCACTTCTGCGCCGGGCTGGACCTGTCGGAGCTCAAGGAACGCGATGCCGGCGAGGGCCTGCACCACTCGCGCAGCTGGCATGTGGCCCTGGACGCGCTGCAGTTCGGGCGCGTGCCGGTGGTGGCTGCGCTGCACGGCGCGGTGGTGGGCGGTGGGCTGGAACTCGCCAGCGCCTGCCACATCCGGGTGGCCGACGAGAGCGCCTTCTACGCCCTGCCCGAGGGCTCGCGCGGCATCTTCGTTGGCGGCGGCGGCTCGGTGCGCATTCCCAAACTGGTGGGCGTGGCCCGCATGACCGACATGATGCTGACCGGCCGCGTGTACAACGCGCAGGACGGCGAACGCCTCGGCTTTGCCCAGTACCTGGTGCCAGCCGGCCAGAGCCTGGGCAAGGCCCTGGAACTGGCCACGCGCATCGCCACCAACGCCCCGCTGACCAACTACGCGCTGATGCACGCGCTGCCGCGCATCGCGGAACAGCCGGCCGACCACGGCTTCCTGACCGAAGCGCTGATGTCGTCCATCGCCCAATCGGCACCCGAGGCCAAGGACCGGGTGCGCGCCTTCCTGGAAGGGCGGGCCGACAAGGTGCGCCGCAGCTGAGTCCCACCCATCCGCAGCCGCTCGCAGCCACCCCTGGAGTCGACCATGAGCCCCGTCCGCTTTCGCCCCGTGACCTTTGGCGTGACCCGCGTGCGGGTGCGCGACGGCCAGCCCGGTATCCACTACCTGCAGGCCGAACAGGCGCTGGAACCCTATCCGCAGCGCATGACCGACCGGTTGCGCCACTGGGCCAGCGTGGCGCCGGAGCGCACCCTGTTCGCCCGGCGGGTGCGGCAGGCCGACGGCAGCCTGGGCGACTGGCAACGCATCGGCTTCGCCCAGGCCTGGAACACGGCCTGCTGCATCGCGCAGGCGCTGATTGACCGCGGCCTGAGCGCCGAGCGTCCGGTGGTGATCCTGAGCGAAAACAGCCTGGAGCACGCCCTGCTGTCGCTGGGCTGCATGGTGGCTGGCGTGCCCTTCGTGCCCACCTCGCCGCCCTATTCGCTGGTGAGCCAGGATTTCGACAAGCTGCGCCATGTGCTGCGCACGGTCACCCCCGGCCTGGTGTTCGCCGGCGACGCCCGCTACGCCCGGGCGATCGCCGCCACCGTGGCGTCCGACATCGAGGTGGTGCTGGCCGATGGCGAGGTGGCCGGCCGCAGCGTCACCCGCTTCGAGACCCTGTGCGCCACACCAGCCACCGCCGCCGTGGAAGCCGCCATCGCCGCCACCGGGCCGGACACCATCGTCAAGTTCCTGTTCACCAGCGGATCGACCAAGCTGCCCAAGGCCGTCATCAACACGCAAGGGCTGTGGTGCGCCAACCAGCAGCAGATGGCGCAGTCGATGCCGGCCCTGACCCAGGAGCCGCTGGTGCTGGTGGACTGGCTCCCCTGGAACCACACCTTCGGCGGCAACCACAATGTGGGCATGGTGCTGTACCACGGCGGCACGCTGTACATCGACGACGGCAAGCCCACGCCGGCGCTGGTACACGAGACCCTGAGAAACCTGCGCGAGATTGCCCCCACGGTGTACTTCAACGTGCCCACCGGCTTCGAGGCCATTGCCCAGGCCATGAAAACCGACGACGCGCTGCGCCGCAACCTGCTGTCGCGGGTGCGCATGTTCTTTTACGCAGGCGCCGCGCTGGCCCAGCCGGTGTGGGACAGCCTGTACGAATCCGAAGAGCGCGAGATCGGCGAGCGCATCGTCATGACCACCGGCCTGGGCATGACCGAGTCGGGGCCGTTTGGCATCTTCGTCACCAACCCGAACGTGCGCGCCGGCGACCTCGGTGTGCCCACACCCGGGCTTGAGCTCAAGCTGGTGGACATCGACGGCAAGACCGAAGTGCGCTACCGCGGCCCGAATGTCACCCCCGGCTACTGGCGCAATCCCGAGGAAACCGCCGCCGCCTTCGACGAGGAAGGGTTCTTCCGCACGGGCGATGCGGTGCGCTGGATCGACGAGACCGATGTGCACCTGGGACTCAAGTTCGACGGCCGCATCGCCGAGGACTTCAAGCTGGCCACGGGCACCTTTGTCAGCGTGGGCCCGCTGCGGGGCCGGATCATCGCAGCCGGTGCGCCCTACATCCAGGATGTGGTGCTGACCGGCATCAACCTCAGGGAAGTCGGCGCCATGGTGTTCCCCACCCCGGCCGTGCGCACGCTCGCCGCCCTGCCC
>VERU01000441.1 GCA_018882485.1 Rhodoferax sp.
GGTGCCCGCTGTCCAGCAAGGCCAGCAGGTCGTCCTCGACCAGGTGGCCGCCGCGGGCGAGGTTGATCACACAGGCACCGGCGGGCAGGCGCTGCAGGTTGCGCCGGTTCAGGATGTCGCTGGTCTGCGGCGTCAGGGGCAGCAGGCAGATCAGGGCCCGGCTGGCGGCCAGCACCTCGTCCAGCCCGTCGGGCCCGCTGCAGCAGCGCAGGCCGTCGATCGTCTGGTGGGTGCGGCTCCAGCCCAGCACCGGAAAGTCGAAATGGCGCAGGGCCAGCGCCACCCGCCGGCCCAGCACGCCCAGGCCCAGCACCCCGACCGGAAACTGCGACCGCGGCGGCGGCAGGCGAGACGCCCAGCCGCCCGCACGCATGGCGGCCTCGGTCTGGGGCAGCTGCCGGTAGTGCCGGATCACCGCCTGGCAGGCGTATTCGGCCATCTGCACCGCCATGCCGGCATCGTCCAGGCGCACCAC
The DNA here is from genome assembly GCA_018882485.1 of Rhodoferax sp. Taxonomy (GTDB): domain Bacteria; phylum Pseudomonadota; class Gammaproteobacteria; order Burkholderiales; family Burkholderiaceae_C; genus Rhodoferax. Next base: position 476 of record VERU01000441.1, read on the forward strand.
CACCGCCCGGGGCGGCAGGCGCAAGCGCATGAGCGCATCGACCCCGGCACCCACATTGAAGATGCCGCGCAGCCCGGGCTGCTCGTCGAAGAACTGCTGGGGCGGGGCCCAGACCACCGCATGGTCGGCCGCTGGTGCGCCCGGCGCCCAGGCACTCACCCGGGCCTGCGGCAAGGCCTGCTGCAGCAGCTGCAGCCAGATGCCGGACCGGCCGTCGCTGCAACAGAAGCTGACCTTCATGCGGCGTCGGATTCCTGCAGGCGCAGCAGTTCGGCCCCGTCGCTGACCTGATCGCCGGGCGCGAACAGCAGCTCGGCCACCACGCCATCGGCCGGCGCGGCGATGGTGTGTTCCATCTTCATGGCCTCCAGCACCGCCAGCACCTGCCCCCGGCGCACCGCATCACCGGCCTGCACCGCGAAGGACACCACCTTGCCGGGCATGGGTGCCGTCAGCCGACCCGCCTCGGTCTGGGTCTCGGCCGCGTGGGCCAGCGGATCGCGGGCCAGGATCTGGACCATGCCGGCGTCGGTGTACACATGCCGCAACTCGCCCTGCCGTTCCACCTGCACCCGCACCCGGTGTTCACCGAATCGCAGGTCCAGCCCGGCGCCCTGGGGAAGCACGGCCAGCAGGCCGCTCCAGGCGCCAACCTGCAGATGCCAGCCTCCGTCGCGGGTGTAGCGCAGCAGGGCCGGCCAGGCCACGCCCGCCACTTCGTAATCGAAGCGGCGCTGCAGCTCGGCATGGGCGCGCCAGCCGTCGGCACGCCCCAGCGGGTCCGGCTGCGCGGCCGCCTGCTCCAGCCACAGCGTGTGGGCGACATCGGCGGCGCAGGCCAGCTCGGGGGCGACCCGCTGCTGCTCGAACAGGTGCTGCTGCTCGCGCGCGATCAGCGCGGTGTCCAGGCGCGCCTGCGCGAAGGACGGACTGGCAATGACATGCCGCAAAAACTGCACGTTGGTCGACAGCCCCACGATGCGGGTGGCCGCCAGCGCCGCATCCAGCCGGGCCAGGGCCTGGTCACGGGTGTCGCCGTGCACGATCAGCTTGGCCACCATGGAGTCGTAGTGGGGCGAGATGTCGTCGCCCTGGCGCACCCCGGAGTCGACCCGGGGCCGCACCGGGTCGGGCTGGAAAGCCACCGATTCGGGCAACTGGTAGAGCGCCAGCCGGCCGGTGGCCGGCAGAAACTGGCGGTCGGGGGTTTCCGCGCAAATGCGGGCCTCGATGGCATGGCCGCGCAGGCTGAGCTCGTGCTGGCGCAGCGGCAGAGCCTGCCCGGCGGCCACGCGCAGCTGCCACTCCACCAGATCCAGCCCGGTGATGGCCTCGGTGACCGGGTGCTCGACCTGCAGCCGGGTGTTCATTTCCATGAAGTAGAAGCGCCAGTCCTGCGGGGCGTCGTAGCCGCCCGGTTGCTCGACGATGAACTCCACCGTGCCGGCGCCCACATAGTTCACGGCCCGGGCCGCCTCCACCGCCGCCGCGCCCATGCGCGCGCGCAGCTCGGGCGTGATGCCCGGCGCGGGCGCTTCCTCCAGCACCTTCTGGTGCCGCCGCTGCACCGAACAATCGCGCTCGAACAGGTACACGCACCCGCCATGGGTGTCGCCGAACACCTGGATCTCGATGTGGCGCGGGCGCTGCACATATTTCTCGACCAGCACAGCGTCATCGCCAAAGCTGTTTTGCGCCTCACGCTGGCAGCTGGCCAGTGCGGCGGCGAAGTCCTGCGACCGCTCCACCACGCGCATGCCCTTGCCACCGCCACCGGCGCTGGCCTTGATCAGGACGGGGTAGCCGATGCGGTCGGCCTCGCGCTGCAGCAGGGCGGGATCCTGGTCAGCGCCATGGTAGCCAGGCACCAGCGGCACGCCGGCCCGCTCCATGAGCTGTTTGGACTGTGCCTTCAGGCCCATGGCGCGGATCGCCGCGGGCGGAGGGCCGATGAACACCAGCCCGGCATCGGCGCAGGCCTGCGCAAACTCATCGTTTTCACTCAGGAAGCCGTAACCGGGGTGGACCGCCTGAGCGCCTGTGGCCTGCGCAGCGGCAATGATTTTTTCCCAGCGCAGGTAACTGTCCCTGGGGGCACTGCCACCGATATGGATGGCCTGGTCACAGGCGGCCACATGCTGGGCACCGGCATCGGCGTCGGAATAGACCGCCACCGTCTTGATGGCCAGACGGCGCGCGGTCGCGGCAACGCGGCAGGCGATCTCGCCGCGGTTGGCTATGAGGATCTTGCTGAACATGGGGCCTCCTGGATCACATGCGGAAGACGCCGAACCGGGTGTCCTCGATCGGCGCATTCAAGGCGGCCGACAGGCCCAGGGCCAGCACCCGGCGGGTATCGGCCGGATCGATGATGCCGTCGTCCCACAGGCGGGCGGTGGCGTAATAGGGGTGGCCCTGTTCCTCGTACTGGCGGCGGATCGGGGTCTTGAAGGCCTCTTCCCCCTCCAGGCTCCAGCTCCCGCCTTTGGCTTCGATGCCATCCCGCCGCACCGTAGCCAGCAC
>VERU01000442.1 GCA_018882485.1 Rhodoferax sp.
CTCTGCAGGCAGTGGACCGACTGAGGCCGCAGCTGGAGCGGCAGTGGCAGCAGATGCTGGTCCAGCAGACCCAGGCCCGTGCGATCCAGGCCCTGCCCAGACGGTCATCGGACGAGGCACGTCGGCTGCTGGAGGCCGCCAGCCGGTCCTTGTCGCCCGCGTTGCAGCTGGCTTATGCGGGAGATCGGGTTACGGTCACGGTCCAAGCCCTGCGGGCTGAAGCGCTGGCGCAGTGGCTCACCCAGGTGCAGCTGTCCGCCCGCCTGGCGCCCATCGAGGTCAGGCTGCGTCGCAGCGGACCTGGAGCCTGGGACGGCACCCTGGTGCTGTCGCTGAGTGGCCCCTGAGGCCCGGACAAGGTATCTCCCATGAAATGGCTTCAGGCGACACGGCCAGATCCGCGCCGGGTTACGGCCCCCGGGGTCGGGGTGTGGGTCTGGGCCGGGATGTTGTGCGGCGCCGTGGCGGCCCTGGTTGCCGGAGCGCCCGCGCACTGGCTGGCGCCGTGGGTCGAGGCGGCGTCGGACGGGCGGCTGCGTCTGCTGCAGGCGCGGGGCTCGGTCTGGGAGGGTTCGGCCCGCTGGCAGCTGACCGCAGGTCCTGGCAGCCAGGATGCCGCCGAGCTGCCCGATCGCCTGGCCTGGCGACTGCGCACCGGATGGTCGGGCTTGTCCGTCGAGCTGTCGTCCCCATGCTGCACGCCGCAGCCAGTCCGGCTGTGGATGTCGCCGCGCTGGACCGGTTTTCAGGTCCGGTTCCAGGACAGTTTGTCCCTCTGGCCGGCCGAGTTGCTGGCGGGGTGGGGAACACCCTGGAACACCGTCCGGCTTCAGGGTTCGCTGCGGCTGCAGACCCAGGCACTGAATTTGTCCTGGACGTCGGGGCGCCTGCAGGTGTCGGGTCGCGCCGAGGTCGAAGCCACGGACCTGTCGTCGCGCCTGTCCACCCTCAGGCCCATGGGCAGTTACCGCCTGGTGGTGCAGGGGGGCGACGTGCCCACGCTGTCGCTGCAGACGCTGGACGGCGCCCTACAATTGGCCGGCCAAGGGCAGTGGGTGGGTCGGAGGCTGCAATTTTCCGGCGTCGCCAGCGCCGCGCCGGAGCGCCAGGAAGCGCTGGGCAATCTCTTGAACATCCTGGGTCGCCGTGATGGCGCACGCACCCTCATCAGCCTGGGTTGACATCGCATGAGCCCCCCTACCGCAGTCCGACAATCCCGCGCTATTCTTTGGATAGCATCAACCCTTGTATTGACGGGGCTTACAGGCCTTTTTGGTCCTGGAGCCCGGGCGCAGTCGGGGGCGGGTCGGCAGGAGCCGGTGACGCTGAATTTCGTCAATGCCGATATCGAGGCAGTGGCTCGCACCATGGGCGCGATGACCGGGACGCCGGTGGTGGTCGATCCCCGCATCAAGGGCACGGTGACCCTCATCAACGACAAGCCGGTGAGCCGGGCCACCGCGCTGGCGCAGTTCCAGGCCGCGCTGAGGCTGCAGGGTTACACCCTGATCGATGCGGGCAATCTGCTCAAGGTGTTGCCCGAGGCCGATGCGAAATTGCAGTCCCCGGGTGTGACGGTCAGCGAGGCTGGCGCTGCGTCCGCTCCCGGGAACCAGGTCACCACGCAGATCTTCCGGTTGAATTTCGAGTCGGCCAGCAACTTGGTGGCGGTGCTGCGCCCGCTCATCAGTGCCAACAACACGATCAACGTCAACCCGGGCAACAACTCGCTGGTCATCACCGATTACGCCGACAACCTGCGGCGCATCGGACGCATCATCGCGGCCATGGATGTGGCCAATGCCACGGAAGTCGAGGTACTGCCGCTGCAGCACGCGATCGCGGCCGACCTGGCGCCGCTGGTGCTGCGGCTGATCGAGTCCTCGACGGGCGCCGCGCCGGCTGCCGCGGGTGCCGCGGATGCGTCCTTTCGCACCGTTCTGGTGGCCGAGCCGCGCAGCAATTCGCTCATTCTCCGGGCGGCCAATCCGGCCCGGGTGGCGCTGGTCAAGTCGCTGGTCGCCAAGCTGGACCGGCCCGACGCACCGGGCAGCGATCCGTCGGGCAACATCCGGGTGGTCTATCTCAGGAATGCCGATGCCACGCGGTTGGCGGCGACGTTGCGGGCTGCGCTGTCGGGCGAAGCGCGCCCGCCCACCGGTGCATCGGCGAGCCCGTCCACCGCCGGGGCCCAGGCCAGCCCGGCGGCCGGCACCACGGGGGGGCAGGTGCAAGCGGATGTGGCGACCAATTCACTGATCATTACCGCACCGGAGCCCCAGTACCGCCAGTTGCGGGCCGTCATCGACCGGCTCGATGCCCGACGGGCTCAGGTGTTTGTGGAAAGCCTGATTGCCGAGGTCAGTGCCGATCAGGCGGCCGAATTCGGTATCCAGTGGCAGGGCGCACTGGGCAGCGCGGGCAGTCCCAACATCGGCCTGCTGGGTACGAATTTCGGGGCCGGGATCTCGAACATCATCAACCTGTCGGCCTCGGCGGCGGCTGGAACCCCCTCGGTGGCCCGGGGTGCGAACCTCGGTATCGCGCACCAGACCAATGGTGTGTATGTGCTTGGGTTTCTGGCTCGCTTCCTGGAAGAGACGGGCAATGGCAATGTGCTGTCGACCCCCAACCTGCTGACGCTGGACAACGAGGAGGCCCGCATCGTGATCGGCCAGAACGTGCCGTTTGTGACCGGCCAGTTCACCAACACCGGCAGCAGCAACACGGTCAACCCGTTCCAGACCATCGAGCGCAAGGATGTGGGCCTGACGCTCAAGGTCAAGCCGCAGATCAGCGAGTCGGGCACCGTCAAGCTCACGATTTACCAGGAGGTCTCCAGCGTGGACCCCACCACCAAGGCCAGCGCCACCGGCCCCACCACCAACAAGCGTTCGATCGAATCGAACGTGGTGGTCGACGATGGCTCGGTCATCGTGCTGGGCGGTCTCTTGTCAGAAGAGTTCAGCAACAACAAGGACCAGGTGCCCGGC
>VERU01000023.1 GCA_018882485.1 Rhodoferax sp.
GTCCCGGATTCCGGGACGGATCTGGCAGGAGTACACCATGCACCATCTGATCGACGTAACCGGGATGACCTGCGGGCATTGCGAAAAAGCCGTGACCCGCGCCCTGCTGGACCAGGACCCTGCCGCGCAGGTGCGCATCGACCGCGCGCAAGGGCTGGTCGAAGTCGACTCCGCCCATGCGGCAGAAGCGTTGGCCCAGGCCATCGCCGCAGAAGGCTACACGGCCGTACCTCGCCAGCCCACCTGAGCGCACCATTCGGGTGCAGAAGCAAGGTTTCGCACCGGAATTCGGTCCCGGGGTCCGGTTCCGGATGCGCAACGCACCGGATCGGGGCAGCGATGGGATGGCCCTGCGGGATCCCCCCTGGCCCAGGTTGGCCCGGGAATTGCAAAGGGGTCCGCCATGTCCGAAAACACGGCCCACCCCATCGCAACGGTCCCGGCGATCGAACTCGTTGCGCTGAGCAAGCGGTTTGGTACCGGCAGTGCGGCGGTCGACAACATCCAGTTGCGCATTCCGCCATCCAGCTACTGCTGCCTGCTGGGTCCGTCCGGATGCGGCAAGAGCACCACCCTGCGCATGATTGCCGGGCATGAAACGGTGAGCAGTGGCGACATCCTGCTGGAGAACCGCAATATCACCGACTTGCCGGCCGCCGAGCGCGGCACGGCCATGATGTTCCAGAGTTTTGCCCTGTTCCCACACCTCAGCGCACTCGACAATGTGGCATTCAGTCTGCGCATGAAGGGCGTAGCCCGGGCCGAGCGCGAATCCCGGGCCATGGCCCTGCTGGAGCGCGTGGCCATGGGCGCGCTGGCTCAGCGCAAACCCGGAGAACTCTCGGGCGGGCAGCAGCAACGGGTGGCTCTGGCACGTGCCCTGATCACCGAGCCCCGTGTGCTGTTGCTGGACGAGCCCCTGTCGGCCCTCGATCCTTTTCTGCGCATCCGCATGCGGGCCGAACTCCGGCGCTGGCAGAAGGAACTGGGACTGACCTTCATCCATGTGACCCATTCGCAGGAGGAGGCCATGGCCCTGGCCGATCTCATGGTGGTGATGAACCACGGCCGCATCGAACAGGTGGGCACACCGCACCAGATCTACAACGACCCGATCAGCGAATTTACCGCGCGCTTCATGGGCGGGCACAACGTGATCGAGACCCCGACCGGTCTGATCGGTGTACGCACCGACCATGTGCGCGTCCGCCCGGATGCGGACACGGGCGCATCGGATACCGGGGCTTTGCGTGCTGTGGTCAGCGATGTCGAGTACCAGGGGACCTATGTGCTGCTGGGTCTGCAAACGCCGGGCGTCGCGGCCGACGCCCATGCCGAAGCCCCCTGGTCGGCCATGGTCCCCGAATCGGTCTTCCTGGCGCGGCCCTACCAGCTGGGTGAACCGGTGTGGCTGGACTGGGATCCGGCGCAGGCGCGCCCGCTCAAGGCCTGAATCGACCGCACGCCGCCCCCGATCCCTGTTTCTCCGTCCCTTCCCCCAACCCTCCCCAAAACAAGGAGTTTTCACCATGTCAGACCAAGACCTCAGCACCGGCCAATCCGGCTTACTCGACCGCCGCTCCCTGCTCAAGGGCACCGCCGGTATCCAGGCCAGTGGCGTGTTTCCGGCAGTGCACTCGGCCGATCCCATCGTGCTGCGTTACCTGGGCACGGCGGTCAACCAGGACAAGGCGATTGCCGAAAAGTTCAAGGCCGATACCGGCATCACCATCCAGTATGTGGCGGTCACCACCGACGATGTGACCAAGCGCGCCGTGACGGCGCCCAACAGCTTCGACCTGATCGACACCGAATACTTCTCGCTCAAGAAGATCGTCCCCACCGGCAACCTCAAGGGCATCGACACCAAGCGCGTCAAGAACGCCAGCAAGATCACCTCGGTGTTCACCGAGGGCAAGGTGGCGGGCAAGACCATCGGCGACCAGGGCACGGCGCCCAAGAAGGTGATCTTTCTGGAAGGCGAAAAGTCCAAGGTGTTCGCCAAGAGTCCGACCCAGTACATGTCGCTCATCCCCACCACCTACAACGCCGACACGCTGGGCATCCGCCCCGACCTGATCAAGCGGCCCATCACCTCGTGGGCCGAATTGCTCAACAAGGAGTTCAAGGGCAAGGCCGCGATCCTGAACATCCCCTCGATCGGCATCATGGATGCGGCCATGGTGGTGGAGGCCATGGGCCTGTACAAGTACCCCGACAAGGGCAACATGACCAAGAAGGAAATTGATCTGACCATCAAGACCCTGATCGAAGCCAAGAAAGCCGGTCAGTTCCGCGCCCTCTGGAAGGACTTCAACGAATCGGTCAACCTGATGGCTTCCGGTGAGGTGGTGATCCAGTCGATGTGGTCGCCCGCCGTCACGGCCGTGCGCACCAAGGGCATCGACTGCGTGTTCCAGCCGCTCAAGGAAGGTTATCGCTCCTGGGCCGCCGGGTTCGGTCTGCCAGCCACGCTGTCGGGCAAGAAGCTCGACGGGGCCTACGAGTTCATCAACTGGTTCCTCGACGGCTGGGCCGGCGCTTACCTGAATCGTCAGGGTTACTACAGCGCCGTGCTGGAAACCGCCAAGGCCAAGATGGAGCCCTACGAGTGGGCTTACTGGATGGAAGGCAAGCCCGCCACACAGGACATCAAGAGCCCCCAGGGCGACCTGCTGGCCAAGGCCGGTGCGGTGCGCGACGGCGGCAGCTACGAGGCCCGCATGGGCGCGGTGGCCTGCTGGAATGCCGTGATGGACGAGAACAACTACATGGTCCAGAAATGGAATGAGTTCGTCGCGGCCTGATCGGGCGGTAGTGCGCAACGGCGGCGTGCAGGCCTGGTGGCAGGCCGCGCCGCTGACGGCGGTGTTCCTGCTCTTTTTCGTCATCCCCCTGGGGCTGATCCTGATGGTCAGCTTCTGGGATTTCAACGAGTACGAGCTGCTGCCGGCCCTCACCGGAAAAAACTACCTGGCGATCTTCGAGGGTTGCGGGCAGTCCGGTGACCTGTGCGTCACCTTCAAAACCTACCTCTCCACCCTCAAGTTCAGCCTGCTGGTCTGGGGCTTGACGCTGGCCATCGGTTTTGCCGTGGCGTATTTCCTGGCCTTCCATGTGCGCAGCAACGCCATGCAGACCCTGCTGTTCGTGTTGTGCACGGTGCCGTTCTGGACGTCCAATGTGATCCGAATGATCTCCTGGGTCCCCCTGCTCGGGCGCAACGGGCTGGTCAATCAGGCGCTGCAGGGTCTGGGCCTGACCGAGCAGCCGGTGGAGTGGATGCTGTTCTCGGACTTTTCCGTGGTGCTGGCTTTCGTGCACCTGTACACGATGTTCATGATCGTGCCCATCTTCAATTCCATGATGCGCATCGATCGCAGCCTGATCGAGGCGGCCGCCGACAGCGGCGCCAGCGCCTGGCAGACCCTGTGGCATGTGATCGTGCCCCTGTCGCGCACCGGCATCATCATCGGCTCCATCTTCGTCATCACCATCGTGATGGGCGACTTCGTCACCATCGGGGTCATGGGCGGGCAGCAGATCGCCTCGGTGGGCAAGATCATCCAGGTGCAGACGTCCTACCTGCAGTTTCCGCTGGCGGCGGCCAATGCGGTGATCCTGCTGGCCGTGGTCCTCATGATCATCTGGGGCCTGACCCGGCTGGTCGACATCCGCAAGGAGCTCTGAGATGGTGAGCGAACGCCGTCTGCCCGGATTCTGGCCCCTGGCCCTGTTTTTTGGGCTGTTCGTGCTGTTCCTCTACGGGCCCATGCTGGTGATCGTGGTGCTGAGCTTTCAGGGGCCGGAGGGCGGTCTGACGTTTCCGCTGCGTGGCCTGTCGCTGCATTGGTTCTACAAGCTTGCCGAAGGGCTGGGCGTGGTGGACATCGGTGCGGCCTTGCGGCGTTCCCTGGGCCTGGGTCTGGCCGTCATGACCCTGACGGTGCTGTTTTCCCTGCTGGCGGGGCTGGCCTTTCGCAAGCGCCTGCCGGGTGGCAACCTGCTGTTCTACGTGGTGGTGGCCAGTCTGATCATGCCGTCCATCATCGTTTCGCTCGGCATCGGCCTGGAGTTCCGGCTGCTCGACGGCGCGCTGAAAAAGCTGCTGGAACTCGCTGGCATGGATGCAGCCCTCGAAGGCTATGGCACCGCGCTGGGGCTGTACACATCGGCGCTGGGCGCGCACCTGACCTGGACCCTGCCATTTGGTCTGCTCATCATGTTTGCGGTGTTCAACCGCTTCAACCCGGCCTACGAAGAGGCCGCCCGCGATCTGGGTGCCACACCCTGGCAGGGCTTTGCCCACGTGGTGCTACCCCTGATCGCGCCCGCAGTGGTTGGCGTGGGCATGTTCGGCTTCACGCTGAGCTGGGACGAAATCGCCCGCACCTCGCAGGCCATCGGAGATGTCAACACTCTGCCGCTGGAACTGCAGGGGCTGACCACCACCGTGACCACCCCGGCCATCTATGCCCTGGGCACCGTGACCACGCTGGTATCCCTGATCGTGATGGGGCTGGCGCTCGGTCTGGCGCGCTGGTTGGGGCCGCGCCGCCCCACCTGAGTGCGCCATACTTGAGCGCGTCCCGCCTGAGCGGCCCAGCCCCCAACCCAAAACGGCTCCATGTCCGCACCCCGCCACCTGCTCATCGTCAACCCGAACACCTCGACCGCGGTGAGCGAATTGCTGCAGCGCCATGCCCAGGCTGCAGCCGGCCCCGAGCTGGTGGTGCGCACCGTCACCGCGCGTTTTGGAGCGCCTTACATCGCCTGCGAGGCCAGTTATGCGGTGGCCGGTCACGCTCTGCTGGATGCCTGGTCGGCCGCCTTGCTGGATGGCGGGCCGACACCGCAGGCGGTGCTGATCGGGTGTTTTGGCGATCCGGCCCTGCAGGCCCTGCGCGAGAGCAGCCCGGTTCCGGTGTGCGGGCTGGCCCAGGCGTCGTTCGCCCAGGCGGCCCGGCTGGGCCGTTTTGTGGTCGTGACGGGTGGGGTCCGTTGGGCGCCCATGCTGCAGCGCCTGGCCGACGCACTGGGCGTCGGACCGGCGCTGGCGGGCATCCACACGGTGGCGCCCAGCGGCGCGCAGCTGGCGGCCGATCCGGTGGCCGCCGCCGCCCTGCTGGCCCAGGCCTGTCAGGACGCCGTGCGCCAGACTGGGGCGCAGGCGGTCATCCTGGGTGGCGCGGGTCTGGCTGGCCTCGCGGCCCGCATCGCCCCTGCGTTGGAGGGGCCGGGGATCGACAGCGTCGAGGCCGGCGTGGCCGAGGTTCTGGCGGCCCTGCAGACCGCGCCGCAGCGTCCGGACCGTGCGCCCGGTTTCGACGTCCGCTGGCAGCATCTGTCGCCCGAAATGACCTGGCTGGGTCAGCAGGACGGCGCCCGACCCAACTGAAGGGCAGACTGCTGGAAAGGCGCCCTCGCCGGCTGAGGCACGCCTGACGCGGCACGCCCAGTGGGGGCCGTAGCCGCTGCCGTAGCGGCTGCCGAGGCCGGGTCAGCAGGGGCGGCGTCAGTTGGGGTCGGTTTCGCCGCCCAGGGCGGCGACCAGGTCCGGCAGGAGTTGCCGCAACTCGCCCGTTGAAATCGCCAGGTCGGTATCGAAATTGTCCTGGGCATCGGCATCGGCGCCTTCCATCACCCCCTCCAGAAAAGCCAGTTTCTTGAGCTGGAGTGACTCGGTCAGCACAAAAGACACCCGGCCCGACCAGGCCAGTCCGAGCCGGGTCGGCAATTTGCCGCTGTCGATGTGCCGCCGCACATCCTCGGTATCCAGTGCGTGGCGGGCATACCGCACCACCGCGCCCGAGGCGTCCACGGCCTTGAGCTCGCACTCCCGCTCCAGCCCGAAACCAGCGGCCGCCTCGCTGTCGCGCAACCACCCCGCCATGGCCGTGGCGGGTGTCACGCGGGTGTCGATCGGCCTTGGTGCGAAGCCCGGCAGGGTTTGCACCAGAGCGGTGGTGACCTCGTCGCCGCGCGCCTGGCTGGCAGCATCCACCACCAGCCAGCGGTCGTCGCGGTCGATCCACACCAGCACGTCGGCCAGTTTGGTGAAGGCCTGCGGCAGCAGTTCGTGCCGCACGCTCTCTTTCAGGTCCCGCAATTCCCGTCGGCCGGGCTGTCGCCCGGTGCTCGCGGCCAGGGCCTCGGCCCGTTCCCGAACCCGGCGTTGCACCACCGAGGCCGGCAGCGACCGCGTCTCGATGCGCATCTTCAGCAGCCACTGCCCCTGGACGGATTCGACCAGGGCCCCTTCGGCCTGGCCGCGCGGCGGCACCCAGCCGGCGGATTTTTCCTGTGTGGGCGCGCAATCGACGAAACGGTGGGACTGCAACAGCGCTTCCAGTTCCGGCAGGTCGATCGACCAGCCGGCGGGGAGACGGTAAACGAAAAGGTTCTTGAACACGGACGCATCCTGGGCCGCAAGACGGCAAACCCCGAATCATCCCATCAAATGCGCGGCCCGCCCGGGGCGGGCGGCCACCGCGACCCTCGCCAACTTTACCTGGCCTTCATGCAGCGTCATGGCCGCCTTACATGGCAGGCGCACAGTCTGGGCGTGTCGGCGCCGCGGTGGCTGGCCGACCTCCTGAAAGGACCCATCGTGAAGAAACTGACTCTGCCCCTGTTGTTGACCCTCGCGCTGGGCGCTGGCCTGGCCCAGGCCCAGATGGATCGGCCCGCCATGGGCGCGGGCCATGGGCACGACCCGGCGCGCATGCAGGCCCGCATCGAACGGCATGCGGCGGACCTCAAGGAGCGGCTCAAGATCACCCCGGCGCAGGAGCCGGCCTGGACCGCATTCGTTGGCGCGATGAAGCCGCCGATGGCCGGCACGATGCCGCAGCGCGGCGAGCTCGAGAAGCTCAGCACCCCCGAGCGCCTCGATCGCATGAAGACGATGCGCCAGCAGCATCAGGCTGCGGCCGATCAGCGCGACCAGGCCACCCGGGCGCTGTATGCCACGCTCACGCCAGACCAGAAAAAGGTGTTTGACGATCGCACGGCGCGCCATCACCGCGCAGGCGGCATGCGACTGCACGAAGGCGCGCCCAAGGGCTGAGCGATCCTCAGTCCAGCAGGCGCTTCAATTCCCCGCTGTCGATGAGGCGTTGCAGGTCGGTTGCCCCGCCGACCAGCACGCCCTTGACGAACACCATGGGGAAGGTGGGCCAGCCGGTCCACAACTTGAGCGCGTTGCGTTCGCGCCATAGGCTCAAATAGCTGCCAAAGTCCAGGTCGTGGTGGGCGATGCCGGCGGCGTCCAGCGCGCGGCGGGCCTTTTTGGGGAACGGGTTGACAGCCATGCCGACCACCACCACCGGGTGGCGGTCGACGGCCTCCTGCACCTGCCGCACGATGGCCTGCTGGTGCCGTGCCACCGTATCCCGGATGGCGGGATGGATCCGTGATTCATCGAGGATGGGTCGGCTCATGGCATGATTCCGGGAATGCTGACCGACTCATTATCCGATGCAGCCCTGCCGCGTGTGCGCGTCATCGAATGGTCCCGCCCGCTGCAATGGCTGGCCCTGGCCTGGCGCGACCTGTCGCGCTGCGGAGCGGTCAGTTTCCTGCACGGGCTGGCGCTGACGCTGGGTGGCTGGGTCATCTTGCTGCTGGCCCATGACCGGTTCTGGTTGCTGGCCGGCGCCCTGTCCGGTTTTCTGGTGGTGGCGCCGGTGCTGGCCACCAGTCTGTACGCGCTCAGCCGAGCGCTGGAGCGGGGCGAGCCCCCCGGCTTCCAGGTGGTGACCCGGACCTGGCTGAACTGGCAGCAGCGGCATTTCAACAAGTGGGGCAACGACTACTGGTGCATGGTGCAGTTCGGTGCGTTGCTGGCCCTGGCGGGCACCGGCTGGGTCGTCACCTCGGCCGCGCTGATCACGCTGCTGGCGCCGCAGCCGGTTCTGACCCCCATGGACTTTCTGCGCCATGTGGTGCTGGCCCGCGACAACTTTCTGTTCGAGCTCTGGCTGGCGCTGGGCGGGGCCATGGCCGCGCCCATCTTCGCCTCCAGTGTGGTGGCCATGCCCCTGCTGCTGGATCGCCGGGTGAGCCTGGCTCAGGCGGTGCTGACCAGCTGGCGGGTGGTGCTTGCCAACCCGGTGCCCATGGCCTTTTGGGCGGCGCTGATCATGGGATTCACCTTGCTGGGCCTGGGCTCGCTGCTGCTGGGCCTGATCGCTGTGGTGCCCATGCTGGGCCATGCGAGCTGGTACGCCTACCGCGATCTGGTCGATGCCGGCGCCTTGCCCTCGCGGGAGTCCGACTGATGTTCGGCTACACCGAGGCCCAGATTGCCGGTTTCGGACTGACCTTCGGCATCGGCGCCTTCATGGCCTACATGCTGTTCATCATCGGCCAGCTGGCCTGGGAGTCCAAGGCGGGCCGGTTCGGTACCTTTGTGCTGTTTCTGGGTCTGGCCTTTGGCATGACCGGCTTTGCCGCCAAATACCTGATCCAGTGGGCGATCGGCATCCGGTGATGCCGCATCAGGCGAGCGGCAGCACGATGGCCCGCACCCCTTCCTCGGGGGGCTGCTCGGGGTCGTCCTCAAAGCCCAGCTCGCGCGCCAGCGACAGCATGCGCTCGTTGTAATCCAGCACCGTGGCGCAGAGCCGGCGGGTGCCCTGGCTGCGCAGGTAGCGGATCATCTTCTGCATCAGCAGCAGGCCCAGCCCGCTGCCCTTGAGCTCCGAGCGCACGATCACGCCGAATTCGGCCTGGATGTTGTCCGGGTCGGTGATGGCCCGCACCACGCCCAGGGTGCGCGCCTGGCCCTGCGGATCGGGCGCGATGGCCACAAATGCCATTTCCCGTGCGTAATCGATCTGCACCATGCGGGCCAGCTCGCTGCGTTCGATGCTGCGCCGGCTGTAGAACCAGCGCAAGCGCACATCCTGCGGGTCCAGCGACTGGAAAAACGCCAGGTGCAAGGCCTCGTCTTCCGGGCGTATGGCCCGCAGGCACAGGGTCTGCCCCTGCCACTCGACCTGTTCCTCCAGTTCCGCCGGGTAGGGCTGGATGGCAAAGTGCGGGGCTCCGGCCGGCCCCCTGGGGTCGAGCCGGATGCGGGCATCCAGGGCCACCGCCCCCTCGTGGTTGACGATCAGCGGGTTGATGTCCAGTTCCGCGATCTCCGGCACCTCGGCCAGCAATTGCGACACACCGACCAGCACCGCATCCAGGGCTTCCTGGTTCACCGCCGGGGTGTCGCGCCAGCCGGCCAGCAGCCGGGACACCCGCGTGCGGGCAACCAGGGCCCGGGCCAGCGGCACATTGAGCGGCGGCAGGCCGACAGCCCGGTCGGCCATCACCTCCACCGCGGTGCCGCCCTGGCCGAACAGGATGACGGGCCCGAACACCGGGTCGATGGCACTGCCGACGATCAGCTCCTGGGCGTGCCGGCGCCGCACCATGGCCTGCACCGTGAAGCCCTGCAGCCGCGCCTGCGGCAAGGCCCGGCCGATGCGCGCCAGCATGTCGCGTGCGGCCCGCTGCACGGCATCGGCATCGGCGAGGTCCAGCGCAACGCCACCCTGGTCGGACTTGTGCGAGATGTCTTCCGACAGAATTTTCAGCACCACCGGAAACCCGATCTGCTGGGCGGCCTCGACGGCTGCTTCGGCCTGCGCCGCCACCTGGCGGGTTTCGGCCACGGCCAGTCCGCAGGCCTGCAGCACTCCTTTGGCCTCGGGCTCGGTCAGCAGCGCGCGTCCGGCCTGCAGCGCAGGGTCCACGATGGCGCGGATGGCCGCCGTGTCCGGACAGCGGGCCGCCGGCCGCGCCGGGGGTGCCTGTGTCAGTTCGTCCTGGTTGCGGCGGTAGCGGCTCAGCATGGAGAAGGCGCGCACCGCCAGCTCGGGCGTCTCGAAGGTGGCGATGCCGCCCTCGCGGAAGGTCTGGCGCGCCTGTGCCACGGCGGCATCGCCCAGCCAGCAGCTCATCAGCCGGGCCGGCTGCAGGTTGCCGGCCGGGCGCGCCAGGGGCAGCAGGGCCCGGGCGATGTCGGCACTGGGCACGATGGCCGTGGGGGCGTGGATGAACAGCAGGGCGCCGCTGCCGGCGTCCTGGTTGAGGATTTGCAGGGCCTGTACATAGCGCTGCACCGGAGCGTCGCCGATGATGTCGACCGGGTTGGAACGTGACCAGTTGGGCGGCAACACCGCATCCAGCGCCTGTTCCGTGGCCGCTTGCAGCGGGGCCAGCGCGACCCCGGCGGCGGCGGCGGCGTCTGCCGCCATCACCCCGGCGCCGCCGCCGTTGGTCAGGATGGTGATGGCGTCGTCGCGGTTGGTCCGGAATCGCGACAGGGTCTCTGCGGCCAGGAACAACTCCTGCAAGGTGTCGACCCGCAGCATGCCCGCGCGCCCGATGGCGGCATCGAACACGACATCGGAGCCGGCCAGCGCGCCGGTGTGCGAGGCCGCAGCGGCCTGTCCGGCCGCCGATCGGCCGGCCTTGACCACGATCACCGGCTTGTTGCGGGCGGCCGAGCGCGCCGCCGACATGAACTTGCGGGCCGACTCCACCGATTCGATGTACAGCAGGATGGCCCGGGTGCGCGGATCGCTGGCCAGATAGTCCAGCATGTCGCCAAAGTCCACATCCGCATGCTCCCCCAGCGAGACGAAGTGCGAGAAGCCGATGCCCCGGCCGCGCGCCCAGTCCAGCATGGCCGTCACCAGGGCGCCCGACTGCGACACGAAGGCGATTTCGCCCGGCAGGGCGTTGATGTGCGCAAAGCTGGCGTTGACCCCCTGGTGGGGCGCCAGCAGGCCGATGCAGTTGGGTCCGAGGATGCGCAGCAGGCCGGGGCGGGCCGCCTCCAGCATGGCCTGGCGCTGCGCCGCGTCCATGCCCGCACTCACCACCACCGCCGCCCGCGTACCCCGCGCGGCCAGCTCGGCGACGAGGCCGGGCACCGTGGCCGGCGGGGTGCAGATCACCGCCAGTTCGGGTGCCTGGGGCAACTCGGCCACGCTGGCATACTGGGTCTGCCCGGCCAGCGCGCCCGGGCGGGGGTTGACCGCGTACAGCGGCCCGGGGAAGCCGCCGCGGCTGAGGTTGCGCCAGACGGTGGCGCCCACGCTGCCCTCGCGCAGGGAGGCACCGAAGACGGCGATGGACGCCGGATCGAACAGGGAGTCGAGGTTGCGGATGCTCATGGTGCAGCGGTTCAGCCGAGGGGACGGACCCCGATCAGCCAGCCATGCAATCCGAATGCCAACACCAGCCAGGCCAGCAGGCCGATGGCCAGTGTGAGCAAGGTGGCGCCCGGGGTGCCGGCGGGGTAGGCGGTTTGCTGGCGCCGGTCGCGCGCCCGCGCCGCGCGGAAATCGAGCACCGCCCAGACCAGGAAGCTGCCAAACAGCAGCACATGGGCCAGGTTGCCGTTGGCCAGCAGATGGGCCAGGGCCCACAGCTTGACCCCCAGCACCATGGGGTGGTGCAAGCGGGCTTTGATGCGGTTGGCCGGCACATAGGCCGCAGCCAGCAGCACCATGGAAGCCAGCATCATCAGCGACGCCAGGTGGCGCAGTCCGACCGGCGGAAACCACAATGCCACCGGTGCCTGGCGGGCCTGTCCAAAGCCCCAGATCAGCAGCACCAGCCCCAGGCCCGAGACCACCGAATACAGCCCCTTCCAGCCGCCTGGCCCCAGCTGTGCCAGGCGGCGGCTGCGCCAGTCTTCGGCCACGATGCGCACCGAATGGGCGCCCAGGAACAGGATCAGTCCGAGTATCAGGTAGGTCATGGTGGGATCTCCGGCAGGGTGGATGGCGGTGGGGACGGGGGATCGGTCTGCGGCCACAGGCCGCGTCGGGTGGGTCTCAGGCGCCCAGCACCCGGTTTTTGCCGGCCCGCTTGGCCAGGTACATCGCCTGGTCGGCGCGCCGGATGGCCTCGGTGCCGCTTTCGTCGCTGGCCAGCTGGGCCACGCCGGCGCTAAAGGTGATCAGCAGCTTCTCGCTGCCGGTCAGGAAAAAGCGCTTGCTGAGCTCCCGCTGCAGGCGGGTCATGGCGGCGATGCCCTCGTCCAGTCCGGTGTCGGGCAGCAGCACCACGAACTCTGCGCCGCTGAAGCGGGCCAGCGAGTCCTGCGGGCGCATGGCTTCGCGGGCCACCTTGGCCAGGTGGGCCAGCGCGGCGTCGCCGGTCTCATGGCCCAGCCGGTCGTTGAGCGCGGTGAAGTTGTCGATGTCGAGCAGGCTCACGGACAGCGGCTGGTCCTTGCGGCGAACGGTGGCGATCTCCCGCTCCAGCGCTTCGTCCAGTCCCTTGCGGTTGAGCGCGCCGGTCAGCGGATCGTGCCGCACCTGTGCGCTGATGCGGTCCAGATGCTGGTGCAGCCGGGCCAGTTCGGCCTCGTTGGCCGCGGCCTTCTCCCGCATGTCGCGCAGCTCGTCGCGCGCCGACAGGCTGTCCTTGGCCATCACCCGGGTGGTGCCGACGATCTCCTTGAGCACCGGGGTGATCTCGTTGATGCTGCGCGCCTGCTCGATCAGGCGCGCCGTTTCTTCCAGCTTGCCGTGGTAGCTGCTGGTGGATTCGGTCATTTGCGACAGCCGTTCGATGAAGACCGCCAGCATCTGGCGCATTTCTTCCTGGGCCCGCAGGGTGCTGTCGCGCGCCTGTCCCTGCTTCTGGATCACGTCCTTCAGGCGGTGTGCCAGTTCGTCCAGCCGGCGCAGCGTCAACGGGGGAGCCGCGGTGGTCTTGAGCTCGCTCACCTGGTTCTGCAGCCAGCGGTCGTCCGGGCTGAGCGTGCCGATGTTCTCGATGATCAGCTGCAACAGCCGCAGCAGCGTCAGCTTGATTTCGGCCTGGTCCTCCGCCGCGAAGGACAGGCGATGGCTGAAGTTCACCAGCAGCTGCTTGACGGCGGGGATGTCGGCATTGGCGTTGGGCATGCGCAGGGTGCGCATCACCGTTTGCGCCTGCTCGTTGAAGCGCAGGTCGTCACCCCCCAGGGCCGGCAGCATGTAGCCCACCAGCTGGGCGATCTGCTCCAGAAATTCCATCGTCAGCGCCGGTGCGGTTTGCGGCCGCGGTGGCGGCGTGACCAGCGCCGTGGCCGAGGGGGTGGCGCTGACGGGTGGAACGAAGCCCCCGTAGGCCACCAGCGCGTTCTTCACGCCGGGCCAGTTCAGCTG